>JBFKMY010000226.1:0-4480 GCA_041629615.1 Thermodesulfovibrionia bacterium
GGGTCAGAAGCGTACAGTGCAAAAGGCGTCGTACAAAGGGCCATAGGGGAAATCAAGGAGAAGGTCCCTGAACTGCTCATCATAACTGATGTCTGCATGTGCGAGTACATGACGCACGGTCATTGCGGGATTGTGAAAAAGGGAAAGGTCCTTAACGATCAGACCCTTGATCTTCTGGCAAAGGAGGCGCTGTCCCATGTAAAGGCAGGTGCGGATATTGTGGCGCCTTCTGATATGATGGACGGAAGAGTAGCTGCAATACGGGACATTCTTGATGCACATGGCTTTGAAGATACGCCTGTTGTCAGTTATTCGGCCAAATATTCATCTGCTTTTTACGGTCCCTTCAGGGAGGCCGCAGAATCAACGCCTGCTTTCGGCGACCGGCGGTCATACCAGATGGACCCTGCAAACAGAAGGGAAGCAATGAAGGAAGTTGTGCTTGATATAGAAGAGGGGGCAGACATTGTGATGGTCAAGCCGGCCCTTTCATATATGGACATTATTTCGGACGTAAAGGAATCTTTTGACGTTCCTGTCGCTGCCTATAATGTAAGCGGTGAGTATTCGATGGTAAAGGCTGCTGCGAAAATGGGCTGGATAGATGAAATGGCGGTTGTCATGGAAATCCTGATGTCCTTAAAACGTGCCGGGGCTGACCTTATCCTCACCTATCATGCCATGGATGCGGCAAAGGAACTGAATAAATAAGAAATCAAAGATGATCATCACACTCACCTCGGGCAAGACCATCTCAGGAGCTTCAGATACATCTCTCCTTGAATCCCTCAAAAGAGAAGGAATATTCCTGACATCATCATGCGGGGGGAAGGGCACCTGCGGCAAGTGCAGAATCGTCGTTAAGTCCGGTCCTGCTGATATCCGGTCACATATGAAACTCTCAGCAGAGGAAATAAACGAAGGGTACGCACTTGCCTGTAAGACCTATCCTTCCGGAGATGTCCTTATTGACATACCCAAGGAATCTATGCTGACGGTAGCAGGCCGGATTGATACAGGACAATCGGACAATCTCCTTGCGCTTTTGCATTCAACGGGCGCGGACATAGACCCTCTTGCGGGAAGGATCGTCCTGAAGCTTCCCCGTCCCTCCATTGATGACAATATCAGTGACCTTGAGAGGCTGAAACGTGAGCTCTTTGCAAATGGTCTTGGATGCCTGCGGGTACCCTTCAGATTTATGACAAACCTTGCACACACGGTCCGTCAGGAAAACTGGGAAATTACCCTGGCCACCATCCATAGTGAAGACTGTTATGAAATCACAAATATTTTTCCGGGAAACCAGAAAATACCGCAATATGGCGTTGCAGTAGATATCGGAACAACAACCGTTGTTGTATATTTAGTCGATCTTACCAGCGGGGCCCTGGTTGATGTTGCATCCATTTATAATTCCCAGATACGATTCGGAGACGATGTAATAACCAGGATTGTTCATGCCACGGAACACAATGGACTGGGCGACCTGCGCAAGGCTGTCATTTCAGACATTAATATCATGATTTCATTGCTTTGCCAGACCCACAGTATTGCCCCTGACTCAATTGACTGTCTTATCATTGCAGGAAATACGACCATGACGCATTTATTTTTAGGACTTGACCCATCCGGAATACGGGAGGAGCCCTATATTCCGACGGCAAATACCTTCCCCCTTTCCCATGCAGGAGAACTGGGCATAAAAACGAACCCCAATATTCCTGTATATACCTTTCCCTGTGTTGCAAGTTATGTGGGAGGAGATATTGTGGCCGGTGTCCTTGCAACAAGGATTCATACAAAGGACGAATTAAGTATCTTTATCGATATCGGTACAAACGGGGAGATCGTCCTTGGGAGTTCCGAATGGCTGATGTCTGCAGCATGTTCCGCCGGGCCCTGCTTTGAGGGCAGCGGCATCAAACACGGGATGCGGGCAACCGACGGGGCGATCGAAAATGTCAGGATCAACGGAGACACCGGAGAGGTTGAGATAACAGTAATCGGCGAAAATATACAGCCAGTCGGGATATGCGGCTCGGGAATGATTGATGCAATTGCCGAACTGCTGCTGGCGGGCATACTGGACCAGAAAGGGAAGCTGCAGAAAGACAAATCAGACAGGGTAAGGGACGGCGAAAACGGACTGGAATATGTGGTCTCTTACGGTGAGAGCAAAGATATTGTGCTGACAGAACCTGATATCGAAAATATAATTCGTGCAAAAGCAGCAATATATGCAGGGTTTTCAACGCTGCTCAATGAGGTTGGATTTACCTTTGATGATGTGCAGAAGGTGTATATTGCCGGTGGTTTCGGAAAATTTCTGGATGTTGAAAAGGCAATCCTGCTCGGTCTCCTTCCCGAATTACCGAAGGAGAAATTCCGCTATATGGGTAACACATCAATTATTGGCGCCTATCTCTGCATTCTGTCCCGCAAACTAAGAGCAGAGGCAGAAGACATAGCACAGAAAATGACCTATATCGAGCTTTCCGTGTCAAAGTCATTCATGGACGAATACGTCTCGGGACTCTTCATCCCCCATACCAACATGGATGCCTTCCCGGGAGTGAGAGAACGTATCAAAAAATAAAACCGGCCACTTTGCGCTGTTCCCGTAAAATATGGTTCCCCGTCCTGAGACAGCTTTGCGCATACGTTTGACACAGCGCTTTGGTATTACTTAAAATTTAATAGTAGGGGACAAAAGGAGAAATGCACATTGCTTAATGAAAATTCTTTCAAAATCAGCGGAAAAGCGAAATACCGCAAGGTCATCCTCCTGGGAATGGACGGGTTGGACCCAAAGATCGTATCTTCTCTCATGGAGCGGGGACATGCTCCGAATTTCACCAGACTCAAACAGATGGGTGGCTTCACATCACTTGCCACGAGCAACCCTGCGCAGAGCCCGGTAGCGTGGGCATCAATTGCTACAGGGAGCAATCCCGGCCGTCACGGAGTCTTTGATTTTCTGGGACGGAGAGTATCTGACTATATGCCCGAACTGGCAATCCTGAGGATGAATCCAAAAAACGTGTTCGGCAAAAGAGAATCAATGTTTTTACCGGTGATGCAGGAAAATGCCTTCTGGGACTATACATCGGCAAATAATATTCCCTCCACAATATTAAAATGGCCCATGACATTTCAGCCGAAACAGAACAGGGCAAAACTCTACGCAGGCCTCGGGGTCCCGGATATTAAAGGGGGACTGGGACGATACGCATTTTATACATCAAAGGATATTTCAAACAATGAAGAGGGGGCTGAAAAAGTCGTTAAAGTGAATAAAAACGGCAACACCATTA
Organism: Thermodesulfovibrionia bacterium; assembly: GCA_041629615.1. Lineage (GTDB taxonomy): Bacteria > Nitrospirota > Thermodesulfovibrionia > UBA6902 > UBA6902 > JBFKMY01. The sequence goes on from JBFKMY010000226.1 coordinate 3,318, forward strand.
AAACCTTTATTTCAGGGCCTAATGTAGCAAAACTGAGGACGCGGGAGGCGGCAAAGGTAGACCTCACTATTCATATTTCTGACAGTTCGACAATTGATGTAATGCTCGAGGGCAGGAAACTGTCTCTCCGCCGGGGCCGGTGGAGCGAGTGGGTCGAAGTGACATTTAAACTGGGGCTCATGAAGACCGCAACGGGCATTGTGAAGTTTTATCTGAATGAAGTGGAACCGGACTTTGGATTATACATGACCCCTGTTCAGATAAACCCCCGGGACCCGGCATTTATCATTTCCAGTCCTGATAACTATATTCAGGAACTGGCAGATGAAGTAGGGCTTTTTTATACGCTCGGCATGCCGGAAGATACCAAGGCCGTTGAAGAACACAGGACTGATGAAGAGGCCTTTATCACAATGTGTGATGAAATCATCGAAGAGCAGGAAAAAATGCTCTGGTATGAATTGAATAAATTTCAGGAAGGATTGCTTGCATCCGCCTTTTTTTCTACGGACAGGATCCAGCATATCTTCTGGGCCACAAGGGACCCGGAGCATCCTCTCTATGATAAGGCATATGCTGAAAAATACGGGCATGTCATCGATGACTACTACCGGAAAATGGACAGGATCCTCGGTGAGGTCATGCAAAAGGTTGACGACAGGACAGCACTTCTGGTTTTTTCTGATCACGGCTTTTCTACCTTCAGAAGAAGCGTCCACCTGAATACCTGGCTGGCAGAAAAGGGGTTTATGACGTTGACAAAAAAAATCACCGGTGATGACAAGGACGGGGGAGGACTTTTTCAGTATGTTGACTGGAAGAAGACGCAGGCCTACGCTTTGGGATTTGGAAGCATTTATCTGAATCTCAGGGGAAGAGAAAAACAGGGTATTGTTGAGGCCGGCACCCAGGCAGCAGCTGTTTCAGATTCCATAAGGGAGAAGCTCACTCAATTGACAGACCCTGAAAACGGGCATCACGCGATCAGGAACGTCTATAAAAACAATGAAATATATTCCGGTGATCAGCTCAGTCATTCCCCTGATCTTGTTGTAGGATTTGAAGATGGTTTCAGGGGCTCCTGGCAGACAGCCATTGGCGGCGCACCGGCGGAGCTCATGGAAGATAACGTCAAGAAATGGAGCGGGGACCATATTGTAGAC
>JBFKMY010000227.1:0-4456 GCA_041629615.1 Thermodesulfovibrionia bacterium
CGCGGCGTCCGGGCGCCCCTCGTGGAGGCGGGGCTCGGGAAGACGTAGATCCGCCAGCTGTCGCGCCGGTTCGGGCTGCCCACCTGGGACAAGCCGGCGATGCCGTGCCTGTCCTCGCGTTTCCCCTATGGCCAGAGGATCACCGCAGAATCGCTGGGAAAAGTCAGTAAGGCTGAACTGTTTATAAGAAAATTCGGGGTCAGAGAACTCAGGGTGAGGAATCATTCCGAAGTTGCCCGTATCGAAATAGATCCGGATGATTTTCAAAAAATCATGGACCCTCCGGCGAGGAAGGAAATAGTGGATTATCTTACGTCTCTTGGTTTCAGATATATTGCACTTGATATGCAGGGCTTCAGAAGCGGAAGCGGGAATGAAATGATTATAAAGGATTCACGTGGTTAGTACCTATTGCCTGCACATGAACCCTGTTCAGTTTTTTTTATGAAACAGTCATTAAATCTCGCTGCAGCTTCCCGTTGTGTCCGGTGCGGAATCTGCAAGACTCAGTGCCCGACCTACCTGACAACACATAATGAGACCATGGGTGCACGGGGCAGGGTTGCCATGCTTGGTGAAATGGACATGAAACGTCTTGCCCCCACAGGGGCCCTTGCGACCATGATATTCAGCTGCATGCTGTGCGGCGCATGCAAAAATCTTTGTCCTACAGGAATCAACATTCCCGAGCTTATATATCAGGGGAGGACACTCCTGAGGGATTCTTACGGCAGGGGACGTCTCTTCAGGACAGCCCTGAAAGTATCCCTGTCGCGACTTGATTCTGTCTTTGCTCTCCTGAGGGGGGGACAAAAATTGTTGTACCGCCCCCTTTACAGGGCCGGCATAGTAGAATACATTCCTGAAATCACCGCAACTCCGTTCAAGCAGAAACTCCAGGTGTATAAGAATATAAAAAAGACCGGAAGGATAGCTGTCTTTGCCGGGTGCAGTGTAAATTATTTTTATCCCCGCCTCGGGGAGGCCCTGTCCCGCATCATGTTGTCAAAGGGGTATGAAGTGGTGGTATTCAGGGGAGAAGTGTGCTGCGGTGCCCCCTTTCGCTCAATGGGTCTTGAAACAGAGGCTTTGAAGCTTGCGGAAAGAAACATCGACCATTTCAATAAAGTAAGAGCTCAAGCAATTATCAGCATGTGTCCCACCTGCACAATGGTGATGCGGGAGCAGTATCCCGCTCTTACGGGAAAGAGCATTACAAATATAATGGACGTCAATGAGTTTCTCGACACATACAGTGTGGCAACAGGCCTTGAGACCGGTACTGCTTCTGTTACCTATCATGACCCCTGTCATCTCAGCTATGGACTTTCCATACGGGACAAGCCGAGGAACATTCTCAGGAGCGTAAAAGGCATTGAACTGGTTGAGTTGAAGAATGCGGACGAATGCTGCGGTTTTGCCGGACTCTTCAGCATGCAGTTTAAAAGCATTGCCAGAACCATCGGAAGAAAGAAAATAAAACATATAGCAGACACACAGGCGGAAACAGTGGTCACCTCCTGTCCCGGATGCATAATGCAGCTGGAGGCTTTAAAGAGGGAAACAAGGGCCAGATTCAAAATAAAGCATATTGTTGAAGTTGTCGATGAGGCCATGCACGGGCAGATTCCCGGCCATCATTCAGAAAAAAGGGGAGGACGGGAAACCTCATAATTAATTATTTTGTAACTGAATGGTTACATTATTTTCATAATTTTGATTTTTACCTTTTGATCTTATATAGTACAGAGAGGACCCGACCATGCCCATCTATGAATATAAATGCAATGACTGCGCGCATGATTTCGAGAAACTTGTCTCCGGATCAACGGCTGAGGTATCATGTCCGCACTGCAGTTCAAAAAGCCTCACAAAAAAGTTTTCCCTCTTCGGCATGAGCGGAGTGGAAAAACCGGTCACATCCTCAGGAGGGTCAGGATGTTCCTCCTGCAGCAAATCATCGTGCACTTCCTGCAGTTAAGGGCCGGAGCCCGGTGACCACCGCATGCAGGTCATGACCTTCGCCGAAGGTAAATTGACACAACAGGCGAATAGCGAAACCGGCCGGACGTTGTGTCGAACTCCTCGATTTTTTCATACCCGATGAGTCTTTCCTCAATGCCTTTTGGCAAAACCTTCATATCATGGTTAGAGATTATCGCCAGTGCAGGATTTCCGGCGGTGACTTCCTTATCAGAAATGTAATATGCCGGGTTTTTGTATTCCCAGGTAAATCTGAGCGGGGACGTTTCAACTCTATCAGCAGGCAGTGAAAAATTCTCATCAGGATGATAATGGATGTGCTTTTGCGTATAAAGGTCAAGCAGGGGAACAGCGATAGAAGGGTTTACCGCAGACGCTGCCGAGGGGACTGTATAGACCTCCACCTTTTCCGTTTCAATGCTGTCAAGGAAGCTTCCGGCTTTTTTCAGATTTGCCAGGCTTATGGATTGCAAAAAGGGGACATAGGCAAAAAGGGCAACAGCAAGAGAAACAGCAACACTGCATGAAACAATAAACCGTCTGATTCCCGGGGGTTTTATTTTCTGCAGACCACAGGAGGCCATCAGTGTCACCATCGGGAATATTACCATGACATAGCGTGCCCTTCTTATCTGGAACAGTACGATGAGAAGCATGAGCCATGCGATAATGAGAAATTTCCAGTCCTTTTTTCTCAGGGCTTCATACACTGCAAGAAGGGCTGCAATTGTTATAAAAGGATGTGTTTGAAAAAGAAAGGTAGAAGCAAAACTCTCTCCCCAGCGTCTGAGTCCGGGTGCCTGGTACTCACGCAAAAAGGCAATCTGACCTGAAATAACATCATATTTATAATAAATAAACAGGGCGATGAGAACACCTGCAATCAATGCTACCAGAAGACCGCGGCTCATACAGTCGCGGGGACCGGGTTGTGTGGCCCGGGGAAGGGCCTCTCTGTTCCGCATCAGGAAAACCGGAAAAACCACACCCAGCACTGAGAGCATCATCCACGAGGAATACTTCGAAAAGACCGCACAGACGATAGATATGGCCGCAAAGAAACTCCACCCCCCTCCCCTCTGCAGCGCCTTGATAAAGGAATAGAGTGAACAGGTCAGAAAAAACATTGTGGGCACATCAACGAGCATGAGAGGGGTCTGGGAAAAAATATAGGGGATCCCCCAGAGCAGCGTCCCTGCAATAAATCCTGTCTCCTCATCCCAGAGCGTCCTCCCGGTCAGATATGTCAATACAACGGTCATTGAAAAAATCAGGCTCGTAAAAACCTGTATGAACGCACGGGATTCTCCCAGATATTTAAAGATGACTCCATAGATAAAAGGGACAAGGGGAAGGTCGGTCCAGGCATTAATGTTCTTTCCCCACTGGGTGATAAAATAGGGAATCCCATATATTTCAAGGTGCTTTGCCTGGGTAAAATACCGTGAGGTATCAACAATAACTTCCGGTACTTTCCAGAACAGGGCACTCATTGCAAATGATGAAAGAAAGAGAAATAGTGCAGGCCGCAGGCGGGTGACAGGGGAGTTCAGGAGAGCAGAGATAATCAGTATTCCTGAAACAACAGCAAGAAGAAACCACGTTATTTCAACCTCTTCAAATGCCCATTTCCAGCTCGTAAGCCTGTTGTCATCAGCTTCCCGGAAGATATACAGCAGCAGGAAAGATACTCCCGTGCAGAAAGTAACGGAGACGTAATACCACTTCTCTTTTACCGACCACCGGGGCATTAATTAGTATACTATACTTCCCCGTGTGTGAACTGAGCGTTTATAAAGGGATTGATGACGGATTGACTATTGTCGTGTCACGTGTAAAGCGTCATTCCGGCTTGTCCGGAATCAAAGAGGGGTAAGATTCCCGACGTAGCGGGAATGACAACTCAAACAACCCGACACTACAAGACGCGAATCAATGTTAATTACCAGGAAACCACCCTGTCATGAGAAAAGATGTCCTCAATGATGCTTTCATAGGATACTTCTTTTTTTGAGAGCTCAATGACCTTGACTTCATTATTGACGGACTGGATATCGATGATCTGTTTTGGCAGTTGCGTAATGCTGTCATTAATCAGATGGAGAATTTTCATGGTATATGCCTATCCCCTCTCTTCATCATAATACAATGACCCTGTCAGCTTCATTATTCATGGTGGCATTGTTATACTGGCTTCCGCATATGATATCATCGCAGATACCCTCCTTGGAAATCCCGTTTTTCTGTGTCGTATAGTCACAAAAACTCATATTGACGCCGGAATTTTCACAAAGATTTGTTACCGCCGGGTCTGCGAGGAGTTTTACTCCTGCATCCATAAAAAAGACGATGATCTCATGCCCCTTTGATAGGGCGGCTTTTGTAAGACCAATAAGATCTTCTGAATGCCTGTCTGTATTCACGAGGATACCAAGTTTCACCGTGCTCACCCAATCCGGAAAAACAAAGCCCG
>JBFKMY010000228.1:0-4442 GCA_041629615.1 Thermodesulfovibrionia bacterium
ATTTCGGGAAGTACCTTTAATAGCTCATCAAAGCGGTCAATGATCTTATCTGCATCTCTCAGGAACTCCCTGCTCCGGAAGCCATAGGTGACGCCAATGACCTTCACCCCTGCGGCCTTTCCTGCTTCCACATCATAATTACTGTCCCCGATAATCACTGTTTCATCCTCTGATACGTTAAATAACGCCATCAGGTCCAGAACAGGGACAGGAGAGGGCTTTTTTTCCCGCACGCTGTCACTGCCCCAGACCGTTTCGAAATAGGGGGACAGCATGAGTTCCTCTAAAATCTGCCGTGAATACTTTTCTCTCTTGTTTGACAGGACCGCCTTCTTATACTGACCGAGCTGCGCCAAAATTTCCTTGACATGAGGATATGCCCGTGTATTGTCAAGAAGGTGCTGAGCATAATACTCCAGAAAACGCCCGGTGACCATTTCCCTGCGATCCGCTGCATTATCACGTACCCCGCCTGGCAAAGAGCGGACCGCCGGGGCGTTTGCAACGAGAGATCCCAGCAACGTTGATATGCCCGAGCCTACCATGGCCTTTGTTTCTTCGACAGAATACTCTTTACCCCCAAAAGGCTTAAGGGCATAATTCAGGGCATCGGCAATGTCACGGCCTGTATCCGCAAGCGTACCGTCAAGATCAAATATCAGGAGTTTCAACATAACAGTCTGTCATTATAACAGATTGATGGCTTCTCTCTCCTGGAAAAAATTGACAAATAATTAAGATGACATATATCATATATATTACAGGAGAGAAGCATGAAAAGAACCACAATATTTGCGGACAAGGATTTACTGGATGATATCAAGGATATTTCCATAGAAGAAAACAGAAGCGTTGCCGAAGTTATCAGAGAAGCAATGGAAAATTATATCAGGAAAAAAAGACAAAAGAAGAAATTGTCTTTTATCGGAATTGGCAGCAGCGGAAGAAAGGATGTAGCTGAACGTCACGAGGAACTGCTTTGGAAAGAAAATACAAGATAGATACGGTTATTGTTGACACCGGAATTATTTATGCCCTGTCAGATAAAAATGATTCATGGCACAAAAGATCAGTAGATTATGTAACTGTGTTTAAAGGTAAGCTGTTAATGCCTTCAACAGTTTTACCCGAAGCATGCTATCTTCTTAATTCCTACCTTGGAAATGCGGCAGAGAGAAAATTTATCGATTCGCTAATTAACAAGGAAGTTGTCATCGAGCATTTTAATCACAGTGATTTAATCCGCTGTGCTGAATTATTGGAAAAGTACGACAATCTTAATATAGGTCTCGTAGATGCCTCATTGATAGCCATTTCAGAGAGGTTGAAAATAAGGAACCTCCTCACCACAGACAGGAGACATTTTGCTTCTGTAAAACCAACCCATTGTGATGCATTTACCCTGGTGCCTTAATACTTCGTAAATCGTACATCGCAAATCGCTACTCGTCATTCTCTTTTAATTCCTTATGAGCAGGGTCGGATTTTGTCCGTGACAGGTCTAACAAAGTATTATGAATTACGAATTAAGGGACAGAGAATAACGATTGACGAGTCACGAATCACGAGAGATGAATTATTCATTAGATGAAAAATATCCGTAGTGTCAAAAGGGAGGGCGCTTATTTTTTCCCGATGAGATCCAAAAGGTGCCTGTACTTTTTCTTGAAAAAAAGGGTTTCCGGGTCTTTGGGAAAATGAACTAGTTTTATCCGTTCCTGAAGTGCCTGTTCATCAATGTCAAATGTACGTATGACCTCCACAGCGTCATTGAAGTCCTCTCCCGTTCCCCTCCTCAGCTTGCTGAACACAAAATCAACCGGATCAAGCGTCTTCAGAACCAGCAGGCCGCTTTCTGAAACCGTGTGCGCCCTCTCTCTGTATCCGGAAGGGAGAGGAATAATCCCCCAGCCGCTGATGTCACCGCTTAAATTAAATGCGACACCTTTCTGTCTCAGGTAGTCTGTGAGTTCATAATACACATCATCAGAGCAGGTAATCTCCGCATCAATATCGACAGTGTGTCTGGGTATCCCGTAAACACCCATTGCAAGACCGCCTATAAGCAGAAGCTCAATGGACTCGCCCCTGGATCCCGCAAACTGCTCCACTATATCACTATAGTGTTTAACATAATCCTGCATGGATGATCCCTTTCAGAAAGACCCTGCTGTACATACGGTATATATCATTCCCTACCCTGTAAGGGACAAGGGTCCCGGTTTTTTGCAGCTCATCCAGTGCACTGTTTTCCCTGAACAGCCACCTGTACGCCGCATACCAGCTCAGTGCGGACGTCATGCTCTCTCTGACCAGATCATTATCAAGGCGTAATGAACCGGCTGCAGCAGCATCGGGATTCAGAATAAACTCAATCCAGAGATACTTAAACAGCCGGCTGTCACCGAGAACATCCTCGATGGAACCCGGCCTCTTTCCGGCTATGGAATCAATAAATACAAAATCCATTGAATGCATACCCGGTATTTTAACACAACCGTGTTACAGGGACGGTATATTCTATTGCGGGTCCAAATTTGTAATTTTAAACCTATTTTTTTGCTCACCCTCTGTAGTCATTTCGAGTCCGCCCCTCTTTTGTCAATTCAAGTTGGAGTGAGAAATAAAAATGCACGATACAGAAACATATCATGTATCGTGCACTGTAAGTAAATTTTATGATTCGGTTAACTACCTTGCCTGGCGTTTCTCTGCCACCTGGACCCTCATCAGGGAGCGTTCAATTGATGCCCGGGCGCGTGCTTCATCATATTCTTCAAGCTTTTTAAGCCGCTCCTCAGCGCGCTTCATTGCCTCGCGCGCCCTTTCAACGCTGATGTCCTCAGAGCGCTCCGCACTGTCGGCAAGGATCGTCACTTTATCGGGACCGACTTCAGCATATCCCCAGTTCACAAAGAAGTGCCCGGTTTCTGATCCCTTTTTGTAGGTAAGCATCCCTATCTTTAACGTTGTAAGGAACGGAACGTGGTCGGGCAGGACCCCGAACTCACCCTCGCTTCCTGAGGCAATGATCTCATCAACATCATCGGTGAATACCGATCCATAGGGAGTAACAATGTCTAAGGTAATTTTATCTGCCATCTCAGCATCCTCTTTCAAAAAACCGTTATATGTTATTTGTTATAACTTATTCCTTCAATCGTGTTTTAAAAGAACCAGGTTATTAGTAACAGCTCCTTCCTGCCGGTTCTTCAGTTCAACGATTAACATATAACTTATAACTTATAACTAATTTAGCCTCTCAGTTTTTCCGCCTTTTCAATCACTTCTTCTATACCGCCCACCATGTAAAATGCCTGCTCCGGCAGGTCGTCGTGCTTTCCTTCAACAACGGCCTTAAATCCTTTTATTGTGTCTTCAAGTTTTACGTACTTGCCGGGTGTTCCCGTAAATGTTTCGGCAACATGGAAGGGCTGGCTGAGGAACCTTTGAAGTTTCCTTGCACGGGCAACGAGCAATTTATCGTCTTCAGAAAGCTCTTCCATTCCGAGAATCGCAATGATGTCCTGCAGCTCTTTGTATCTCTGGAGGACCATCTGTACCTGCCTTGCAACATGGTAGTGCTCTTCGCCAAGAATAAGAGGGTCAAGAATCCTTGATGTTGAATCAAGCGGATCAACAGCAGGATAAATCCCGAGCTCTGAAATCCCTCTTGAAAGAACGACCGTTCCGTCAAGGTGGGTAAACGCCGTTGCAACTGCAGGGTCTGTCAGGTCATCAGCAGGGACGTAAATGGCCTGCATTGAAGTAATAGCGCCTTTATTCGTGGATGTGATCCTTTCCTGCAGTATCCCCATGTCCGTTCCAAGCGTCGGCTGGTATCCGACCGCTGAAGGCATCCTTCCGAGAAGCGCTGAAAGCTCGGCGCCTGCAAGTGTGTATCTGAAGATATTATCCAGAAAGATAAGGACGTCCTGTCCTTCATCCCTGAAAAACTCAGCAACTGTAAGGGCTGAAAGCGCAACCCTTGCCCTTGCTCCGGGTGGCTCATTCATCTGGCCATAAATAAGTGCTGTTTTTTCGAGAACACCGCCTTCCTTCATTTCAAGATAGAGGTCATTTCCTTCTCTCGTTCTCTCACCGACCCCGGCAAACACAGACACACCACCGTGGACCATGGCGATATTATGGATCATTTCCATAATAACAACTGTCTTACCGACTCCGGCGCCGCCGAACATTCCCATCTTTCCCCCTTTAACAAAGGGGACGAGGAGGTCAAAAACTTTAACGCCGGTCTCAAAGACCTGAGTTGATGTATCCTGCTCGGTAAATTCAGGGGCCGGCCTGTGGATCGGCAGTCTCTCCTTTGAATCTACCGGACCCAGCTGGTCAATAGGCTCCCCGATAACATTCATGATCCTTCCGAGTGTTTTTTCTCCAACAGGAACGGTGATCGGTTGTCCTGTATCAATGGCCGG
>JBFKMY010000229.1:0-4440 GCA_041629615.1 Thermodesulfovibrionia bacterium
GGTTCTACGCCTTTTGTGAAGGGAACGAACGCACAACCCCGCCTGAAATCATGGCCTTCAGATCTGATGGCGGGAAGCCCAACACTCCCGGCTGGACATTACGGGTTGTGGCAAATAAATTTCCGGCCCTCAGCATTGAAGGACAACTCAACAGGGCCGGTGAAGGAATATTTGACAAAATGAATGGCGTTGGTGCCCATGAAGTAATCATTGAATGCCCGGATCATAACCTTACCCTTTCCACAATGCCGTTAAAATCCATCGAAGGGGCGTTGTGGGCTTTTCACAACCGGATTACCGACCTTAAAAAGGACAGCCGGTTTAAATATGTGCTCGTTTTTAAAAACGAAGGGGATGAGGCGGGGGCGTCGCTGGAACACTCCCACTCCCAGCTTATCGCATTGCCCATTGTTCCCCATCTGGTGGAGGAGGAGCTTCTTCAGGCAAAACAGTATTATGAATATAAAGAGAGATGTATTTTTTGTGATATCATACAACAGGAAACAGCAGATAAAAAAAGAGTCATATCAGAGAATGACGACTTCATTGCCCTTTCGCCGTTCGCCCCACGGTCACCATTTGAAACAATGATACTACCGAAAAGACACGAATCAAGTTTTTTAACCAATGTTCGTTTTGGTCTCCTGTCGCACATGCTCCAGCAGACATTAAAGCAGATAGACAAAGTACTTGACCTGCCTCCCTACAATATGATGATCCATACGTCTCCCTTCAGGAACGAAGAAAATGAATACTATCACTGGCATATTGAAATAATCCCGAAACTGACAAAAATTGCAGGCTTTGAATGGGGCTCGGGTTTTTTTATCAACCCGACTCCTCCTGAAGAGGCCGCAAAATTCCTGAGGGAAGCAGAGCTGTAATATAACAGGCACCCTGCATCCATGGCAGTGCATCGAACATATGGTTGAAATGATCAGGAAAAAACAGACGATGGACAAGGCCGTAGAGATAGAAATTCTGCAAAAGATAACCACTCTCGCCAGTTCAACGCTGGAGCTCAGAGAAATTCTTGATACGATTACCCATACCCTGAGAGAGGCACTGGATAGAGATGTCTGTTCCATCTGTCTCCTCAAGCCGGAAAGGAAAGTGATATGTATTGAAGCAGCAAAGGGCACGAACAATGAGTCTGTAACCGTCTTTCGCGTAGAGGATGATGACGGGACTATTCACGATGTGTTTAAGGAAGCAAGGCCCCTCGTGATTGAGGATATCAGAAAAGCCCCCCATGTCCGGGGAATGCTCAAACCTGATGCAGATGACCTGCTTTCTCTCCTGGCAGTTCCGATTATACGGGACAACAGGGTGTCGGGGATCATTATGCTTCAGACCCGGGAGGAATATGTGTTTGATGAAGATGAGATTAACCTTCTCACCATAATCTCACATAATGTAAGTGCTGCCGTCCGCAATGCCGATCTGTACAGAAGTGTCAAAATTCAACTTGACGAACTGAAAGTCATACATGAAATTGGAAAAGCTATCACCTCCATATTGAATATTGATGCCCTTCTTCCCTATATATGTGAAGAGGTGTCGAAGGTGTTTAATGTGACAGGATGCGTTCTCAGGCTGATCGAAGCGAATAATCTTCAGATAAAAGCATCCTATGGCCCGATGGAAGGGAAAAAGCAGGAAATGACCCTTCAGATCGGTGAAGGCATAGCAGGGCACGTAGCATACTCAGGAAAACCGTTGTTAATTGATGATGTCTCCAAAATGCCGGACAACCTGCGTGTTCCCGGTATTGAAGCCACATCGGTTATTTGTGTCCCCCTTGCAATCGGTGAGCGGATTATCGGTACCCTCGGGCTTTACGATAAGAAAGACGAGTGGGGGTTGGCCACCTTTAGCGGGGATGATCTTAAATCACTGATGACCTTTGCCTCTGTATCATCAATAGCTATTGAGAACGCAAGGCTCTACAGGGCGGAGATTGAAAAGGAAAAGGAAGTTTCACAGACAAAAGATTACCTCAAAAGCCTGATAGACGATTCCGCAGATGCCATTATTACATCCGATCCCAGCGGTATTATTACGTCATGGAACAAGGGGGCCGAGAATATTTATGGATATGCTGAAGAGGACATACTCGGCACATTTCTCCCGATGGTGCCCCCCTTTCTTCATGAGGAAGAAAGAAGATTTATGGATAAGATAAAACAGAAAGAGACCCTGAGGAATATGGAGACGATACGGCAGACAAAGAACGGCAGACTTATTGAAGTAAGCCTGACGCTGTCGCCCATACTTGATTCTTTGGGAAATGTGAGCGGGATAAGCGGAATATCGAGGGACATATCGGAAAAGAAACTGGTTGAAAAGGAATTAATAAGAAAAAACCAGGAGTTGTCAAGGCTTTTTTTCATCAACTCTGTTGTAAGGAGCACGCTCGAACTGGACAAACTGCTGAGGATGGTGCTCACCGTTGTTACCATGGGCGACGGGCTTGGTTTTAACAGGGCAATCCTCTTCCTTGTTGACGAGGCAAGTCAGGAACTGCAGGGGAAAATGGGCGTGGGCCCGGCAAGTCCTGAAGAAGCAAAGAATATATGGCTTTCCATGGAAGGAAAGAGCCTGGGGGCGATAATAGAAGAAATTGAGAACGGGCCTGTCTCCCTGAACTCTCATCTCGACAGGCTTTGCCAGAAGTTGAGTATTGATATTGATGCGGATTGTATTCTCTGCCGCTGCATAAAGGAAAAAAGGCCTTTTAATATTCACAATGCCAAAACAGAACCGTTAGTCACCCCTTACCTTATTCAGATGCTTGGAGCCGATTCATTCGGTGTTGTTCCCCTGATCTCAAGGGACAAAATAATAGGATTGATCTGGGTCGATAATCTGTTTACGGGCAGGCCCATTAAAGATGAGGACCTGCAGTTCCTGATGGGATTTTCAAGCCACATTGCTTCCGCCATAGAGAATGCGCGACTCTTCGAAAATGTTGCCCTTGCCCAGGCTGAACTCAAAAATATTTTTGAATCAATATCTGACATGGTCTATTATACTGACAAAGACCTCACCATACGGCGCATCAACCAGGCGGTGGTCAGGAAAATCGGAAAGCCTGAAGAAGAGATAATAGGGGAGAAGTGTTTTAAGATATTTCACGGCAAGGACGAACCGTGGGAGATGTGTCCTCATTACAAATCAGCTGACTCACAAAAACCCTATGTGGGAGAACTTGAAGACCCGTATCTTGGCGGTACATTTGTAGTTTCGAATTCCCCTATTTTCAATTCTGCCGGAAATTTTGTGGGGACAGTCCACATTTCACGTGACATTACAGAACTTCGCACACTCAGGGAGAGAGTGGTCCACTCGGAAAGAATGGCCGCCCTCGGTGAATTGGCGGCGAGAGTGGCCCATGAGATCAGGAATCCGCTGATCTCCATAGGTGGCTTTGCAAGAAGGCTTGAGAAGAAGCTGAGCGGCGATATTCAGGAATATGCAAAGATAATCGTCAATGAGGTCAGCAGGCTTGAGAATATATTAAAGGAAATATTGGGGTTTGTAAAAAGTTCCAGAATTAACAAGAGCAGCGTAAACATTAATGATCTGCTTGCGAATATAGTAGACTTTATCTCCCCTGAAATGGATGAGAAGAATAATGATATTATCAAGGAATTTTCAGATGCCCCGATAGTAACGATCATTGACCCTGACAGGATAAAAGAGGCAATCCTCAATATCTTATCCAATGCCACGCAGGCGACTGACCATGGTAAAATTGTTATCAGAACGAGGCTTGAAAACAGGGAGGCCGTTATCGAGATCAGTGACACGGGGTGCGGTATCAGGGAGGAAGACATCAAGAATATATTTAATCCTTTCTTTACAACCAAACCCCAGGGAACCGGCCTGGGTCTTGCGGTGACTCATAAAATAATCCAGGAACACAATGGTAAAATTAAGGTGGAAAGCGTATGGGGCGGTGGTACTGCTTTTAAAATCTATCTGCTCCTTGAAGAACCCTGAGTAGGGGAGGCATTGGCAGAACTGATAGTACCGTATCAAAGAGAATACGCATAATTATAAAAAGATTACAGGGAGGGGAGGAGGCAGCATGAAACTGCTCATAGTCGACGATGATACAAATATCCAGCGCCTTTATCAGGAAGAGTTAGAGGAAGAGGGGTATGATGTTGTTATAGCCAGTACCGGGAAAGAGGCACTGGAGATGTTTGAAAAGGAAAACCCGGACATTGTTACCCTGGATATCCTTATGCCTGATATTGACGGGATAAGTCTTTTAAGAAAAATGAAAGAAAAGCGACCTGATATCCCGATCATTATGTCAACGGCATATGACTACAGAGACGATTTCGCAGTCTGGGCTTCTGAGGCGTATATTGTGAAATCATCCGATCTCGGTGAATTAAAAAATACTATCAAGAAACTTACGGACAAGTA
>JBFKMY010000230.1:0-4436 GCA_041629615.1 Thermodesulfovibrionia bacterium
CTGACCCGGTGGTTGAGTCCGGGATCATGCAGCAGCTGATACCGGCTGTTCACAGCGCCGAATCTTTCATCTCTGCATCCGAAAACAAGCCGTTTAAGCCGTGCATTGATCATTGCCCCGGCGCACATGATGCAGGGTTCCTTGGTCACGTAGATGCTCGCTTCCGTTAATCGCCAGCCGCCTGTTTTTATCGCCCCCTCCCTGATGACCAGGAGCTCTGCATGGGCAGTGGGATCATCGGTGGCTTCCTTTACATTATGGGCCGATGCAACGATCTTCCCTTCCACAACAAGGACTGCTCCGACAGGTATTTCTCCTTCCTCAAACCCCCTTCCCGCTTCTTGAAGCGCGCGGTGCATATAATATTCATCATTTTTCATCGGACTGTTTTTCCGGGAAGCAGACAGGGCAGTATAATTCCCCGTAGTCAAGCCTGCAGATATGACCGCATTCAGCGCAGCACACGCATTTATCTATCGGTTTTTCACAAACAGGACAAATGTTCATATTGTTTTCCATTGCTGAACGGAAGAATTGATTCAGAATACCTCAGCAGACAATTGCAAATCAAGGTTGTACTGAAATCCCTCCGGAAGATGGTATCGCATGTCCTCTCAGGATGAGAAACGGTGGATATCAGGGGAAGTGTTCGATACAAATAACATGAATCAGGAACGTGAATGAGTCCCGGAGTGCATGTTCCCTCTTATAAATAAAAAAAATCAGCGTACGTCTGCTGCTTCGTTACTCGATGTAGGTGCACACCTCATTTGAAAATTCACTTTCATTGCCCGAGGTATCATAGGCCGTTACGACAAAACACCATAGTCCCTGTGAAAGGTTCGTTATTGCATGACAGGTAATGTCCCCAATGTCGATCATGTCTGTATAATTATAAGAAGATGGTCTGTAATAAAATATATATCCGGAAAGATCAGTCAGAGGAGATCCATCAATGTTTGTTGTCGGCGCCCTCCATGTCATGGTGAGTGTGCTGCTGCAATCTTCCGATTCACTATCACATATTCCGGGATCGCTCGGATAAATACCGGCATCGCTGTCATCGCAGTCCCCTGCACATAGGGGGACACCATCGCCGTCTTCGTCTTTATCATCAGCGGGCAACTGTCCGTCACAGTCTGAGTCCTTTCCGTCGCATACTTCAATGGCCCCGGGATGGACAGCAGGATCTGTGTCGTCACAGTCTGCTCCTCCGCAGAAGAGAGCAGTAAATCCGTCCCCGTCTCTGTCCGGGCAGGTGCTCTGGCCTTCATCAGTGGCGCCGTTGCAGTCATTGTCTTTGAGGTCACCAGGATATTCATAATTGCCCGGGAATATGTCTGCATCGTAATCATTGCAATCAGCCGGCGCATCACAGAGACGGACACCGTCATTGTCAAAGTCTCTCTCAATAAAAGGAATAAACCAGTTACAGTCATTGTCCAGTCCGTCACAGAGTTCCTCAGCACCTGGATATATTGTGGGATCATTGTCATCGCAGTCAGATGCGCAAAGCGGGACCCCGTCTCCATCACTGTCAACATCGGTGAACGCAATCCAGCCATCGCAGTCAGTATCTTTACCGTCGCACGTCTCGATGGCCCCGGGATGGACAGCGGGATCGAAATCATTACAATCCGCCTCTCCGCAGGGCCCGCCTTCGGCAGCATACCCGTCACCGTCCCTGTCTGTACAGATCTGTGCAGATGCAGGTGGCATGAAGGAGAGAAACATCATAAGAAATACAGGAAAGAAAATATACGAGAATATTCTGATCTTCACTGCATATAATTTAGTTATATTCATTAACATCGGTTGGATAACAGCAATAAATATGTCAGTTATAACCAGCTGTAATCATTGAAAGGGTGCACCCCCTGTTCGCCATGGATCATGTCATAATGACAATGTAATTGCCATTATTACAAAAGAAGCAATCTAATTTCCGGCCAGCAATCTGAATTTATTGTTTATAGTTGATTGATTCAAGGACAATATTGTAACTTATTGATTTATTGTATTTTAACCAATGACGGAGCCTGCACTGCTGCATACAACAGGAGGATGTGCCTTTCAGCAGGGAGTTCGTTGCGCTCTGAAGTCTAGCATAGTGATTCCTAAGATGTAAATAGGACCTGTCTCTCTTTTTACGCTTCCGGGCAAACAGGATAATAATTCCGGAGCGGGCGCACCTTGCATCTTGTACAAAAAATCCTGTATCCTTGTCCTGTTATGCAGAGGGCTACTCCGGAAGAACAGCTTGAGATAATAAAGAGGGGAATTGTTGAGGTATTGGTGGAAAGGGAACTCAAGGCAAAGCTTGAGCGTTCCTGTCATACAAACATGCCTCTTAGGGTTAAAGTCGGATTTGATCCTACTGCGCCGGATATTCATCTCGGCCACACGGTACTGCTTGAAAAGATGCGGCAGTTCCAGGAACTGGGGCATGAAGTTATTTTCATTATAGGCGACTTTACCGGCACAATAGGCGATCCCACGGGAAGATCGGAAATCAGAAAACCTCTGACCCGGAATGAAGTGCTGAGAAATGCGGAAACATATAAAAAACAGGCATTCAAGGTCCTTTATCCTGAAAAAACAAAGGTCGTCTTCAACAGCGAATGGATGGACAAAATGACAGCCACTGATTTGATCCGGCTGTCTGCAAAACATACTGTTGCACGCATGATGGAAAGGGAGGACTTCAAAAAGAGATATGCCAGTGAACAGCCGATAGGAATACATGAATTTATCTATCCTCTTATACAGGGGTATGACTCTGTCGAGTTGAGGGCCGACATCGAGATCGGCGGCACAGACCAGAAGTTTAATATGCTCGTCGGCAGAGAGCTCCAGAAGGAGCATGGACAGGAGCAGCAGATCGTCATTATGATGCCCCTTCTTGAAGGGCTGGACGGGGTGAACAAGATGAGCAAGAGCCTTGGCAATTATATCGGTATCACCGACAGTCCAAAGGACATGTTCGGCAAGATTATGTCCATAAGCGATGAATTAATGCTCAGATATTACGAACTGCTCAGTCATATTTCGATCCATGAGCTTAATGAATTGAAGGAAAGAATGAAAAACGGGTCCGTGCATCCCATGGACGCAAAGAAGTCTCTTGCCCTTGAGATAGTTGAAAGATACTATGATAAGGAAACTGCAGTGAAGGCAAAAGAGGAATTCGAAAACATATTCAGGGAAAAAGGTCTTCCCGATGATATCCCTGTATTCAACATGGAAAACAAAGAAGAGGATATATGGATTCCCGGGGTTATGAAAGAAGCCGGGATTGCCAAAAGCACCGGAGAGGGGATCAGGCTCATAAAGCAGGGAGGGGTCAGTGTGGACGGAGAAAAATGGGTTGACCCCGATCAGAAACTTTCACCCGGTGAGTATCTGCTTAAAGTCGGGAAAAGGAGATTCTTGAAGATCATTACGTAAGGGAAAGTTCGACGGGACACGTATTAATCTGAGAGACATTTAATTAAGTCCGTAAAATCCCTCAGTGCAGTTTTGATGGCCTTATGTACTAGCATATAATCTATTGTTTCGTATTCATGAACAAGAATGTTTCTCATGCCGCTTGCAAGGGCCAGGTTGTGAGCCAGTTCCTTTGAAATGATATTATTGTTTCCTGCAGTAATGAATGCCTCCCTGTATGAGTCAGGTGTTATATTTTTCGCGGATAATTCATGAAAAATTAAATCTGATGAAGTCTCGATTAAAAGCTCAAGAATCCTCTCAACCTCATAGTGGCTATTCATGAATTCATCAAATGATGAGTTTTCATGCTTCTTTAAGTCACTAAGATAACGAATCAGTTTTTGCAGTTTTCTTTTTTTGACTTCAGGAGACAACGTTTGCTCCCTTGATAAATTTTTCAATGCTTTTACCTCTCTGCCTTCTGAATTTAAATGTATCGGCAAATTTCCTGAAGGCAAGGCTTCTCTCGTTTTGAAAACTGTCCCGCTCGTCCTCATACAGTAAAAGAGAATTTCTGCATATCTCATAGAGAAGAGTTGTTGAGGTGCCGGAATGTACGATTATAATATCAACCTGCTTATTAAACAGAGACTCCAGCTCTGAAATTAACTGCAGCTTGTTTATGTCATCCCCACGAATACCCGTTTTCGGGAATACCGCAATATCAATGTCCCGGGCTGCCCCCTTGACTGCCGACCCGAACAGGGTCATTATTCGTAAATTGAAATTTTGACATATCTTACGAATCCTGTTCTTCTGTTCTTTATCCAGATCCACTCTTCACACAACTCCTCATAAATATTTGCCGGGTTTGCATATATTAAACCAGAGATGGGTACTAATATCAAACGTTTAAAAGCGAAAGGATAATGGAAATTACGGTGCAATGATTACAGATTCGACTTTAAGGTAATAACGAATGAAGGCTCAATTCCCGGGACCATCCA
>JBFKMY010000231.1:0-4399 GCA_041629615.1 Thermodesulfovibrionia bacterium
GTGAGGTTCATAGGCCGCAAATTCTTTTATCAATACAGAGGCCTTGAACGCAAACATGCCGCTGTTCCAGAAAAAATTGCCGGCCTTTACATACTGCCGGGCAGTCTTCTCATCGGGTTTTTCCACAAACCGTTTGACTGCGAGGGCACCACCGCTTACCGCCCTCGCACCCTCTATATATCCGTAGCCTGTTTCAGGGGACGCAGGTTTAATGCCGAAGGTCACTATATGGTTTTTCTTTGCAAGGGTGACGGCTTTTTTCAGTCGTTCACGAAATGTGTCAGTATCTTTAATGACATGGTCGGACGGAAATATCAGCAAAACAGCGTCCTTTTCAGTTTTCAGGATGTTCAATGCAGCGAGCAATATGGCGGGGGCAGTATTCCGTCCGCACGGTTCGGTGATGATCTTTCCATCTGAGGGAACACCTATTTCTTCAAGATGCCGGGCGATTTCAAAATAATGTTCCTCTCCGCATACAATCCTTACCCTTCCGGCGTCAAGGTCAGGAAGTAACCGTTTAATGGTGCTCTGGACTAATGAATCAGCCCCGACAAGGGTTACAAGCTGTTTTGGATAAAGTTCCCGCGAAATGGGCCATAGCCTTGACCCTGTGCCGCCTGCGAGTAAGACAGGGTAAATTGTTAATTCCTGTGCAGCCATTAAAGAACTCCTCTCCCATACACAATGGAATAGCTGATATTCATTTCATCAGGTAATGCGATTGCATAGAATGCAAGCGAGGGCTTTATACGATCAAAAAAAGCGGAACCTGCCCTCATTCATTATAGTAAGATATAAAAAAGAAGGTCAATAAACAGAACATGAATGGTATCTCAGCGGGCTTTGGATGATCTATCCCTCAAAATCGCACCAGCACTCTTCACTTTCAATCTTTACGTCGAGTATTTTAGATAATTCGTGCCTTGCTGATGTTCCGTCATGGGCTACCCCTTCCAGAAGGCTCCTGGGAATCTCTACCATACACATTTTGTTTTTCTTTATAAGCTGAAACCTGAATATACGTGTAGTAAAGAAATAATATACACGATATATGATAATCGTATTATCAAGCTCTTTGATCTTCTCTTCTATAATGCTAAATGAGGGAACATCTTTTTCTTCTACGACAGGGTCGTCAGGGTCATCCATACTGTCTCCTTAAGAATAGTGTTAGCCTGCTGTTTTTTCAGGTATGATAATTGTACTGCTATTTGTGCCATTTGTCACTAAAAAACTATCTTACCCCGCGCATCTTAATGAGTGACATGGCTTTTCCCGGTCAGGATTCTCTCAATCTGTTGTAAATAAACGGGACTTTATGTTACCCTTTGGGAATTCCCTCTCAACGAAGGAGACTGTATGAAAGAATCAAATCCTTCCTCTATTGAACATTAGCTTGAAATTTTTTGAATAAAAGGAGATACTGCCCTGTGTCAGAAAGGGTTTTGACCATACCGAATAATCTGTTGTACGCTGAGACGCACCATCCTTCAGGGTGCCTGATCACAGAACAGAAAGAGCGGA
This sequence comes from Thermodesulfovibrionia bacterium, assembly GCA_041629615.1. Taxonomy (GTDB): domain Bacteria; phylum Nitrospirota; class Thermodesulfovibrionia; order UBA6902; family UBA6902; genus JBFKMY01. The sequence goes on from JBFKMY010000231.1 coordinate 1,528, forward strand.
TATTTAACAATATTGTTAATAATCAAATATTTATGCCGAGAGATGATGCGGAGTATAATTTTGATCATAAACAGGTCATCCCCTATGTTGCCATTCGCAACGGAAAGAAGTATCTTCTCCTGAAAAGATTAAACAGGCAAACAGAGAAAAGGCTCCACAATAAGTATTCTCTCGGAATAGGAGGGCATATTAATCCTGATGCTGCTGCTCATGAAAACAATATAATTATTAATGGGTTATACAGGGAACTGAATGAGGAAGTGTGGGTTGCTGATCCTGCTGGTCTCCAATTCATCGGGGTAATCAATGACGAGAGCAACAGCGTCAGCAGAGTGCATCTCGGATTATTCTATGTTCTTGAATCCCTGTCCTCTGCGTACCGTGTATTGGAAACCGAGAAAATGACTGCCGAATGGATATCTGAGGACTGCCTGAAAGAATATTACGATGAGATGGAAACATGGTCTCAGATTATATACGATCAATATATTAACAATACTGATAAATGATTCAGGGGGACAACGGTGCAGGGGAGCACATGATGGGAGCATTGCTGCAGGTCAATTGCCTTCCCCCGGGAATCGTTAAATCATGAACGCTGCTGTTTAATTATGGAACGGAAAAAACGCATAATCCTTGCCCTTGACGTTTCAGAGCATAATGATGCACTTGATATTGTTCGACTATTTAAAAGTCACGTAGATATTTTTAAAATAGGCTCTGAACTTTTTACGTCTGTGGGACCGAAAATTATTAAAGAGATCCATTTCATGGGGAAAGAAGTATTTCTGGACCTTAAGTTCCATGACATTCCCACTACCGTGTCACGGTCCGCACGTGCAGCGGCAAAACTAGGGGTGTTCATGTTCAATGTTCACACGCTCGGGGGCTTTGACATGATGAAGCAGGCAGCGCAGACACTCAGGAAGTATTCTCTCGAAAACAACGCAGAGCGTCCAAAGATTATCGGCGTCACACTGTTGACCAGCATAAACCAGGACGCACTTCGGGATGAATTAGGCGTCACGGTACGGATGCACACGCAGGTCAAACATCTGGCGGGACTTGCACAGAGGGCGGGGCTGGACGGCGTTGTAGCATCCCCGGAGGACGCGGAGGTGATCCGGTCACGTTTCGGCAAGGGATTTTTAATAGTCACTCCCGGGATCAGACCTTCCTGGGCTGCTATGGATGATCAAAAGAGGACGTTAACGCCCAGAAAAGCCCTGCAAAGGGGCGCAGATTACCTTGTAATCGGCAGGGCAGTCACGTCACAGGCTGATCCCATAGGTGCGCTGAAACGGATAGAAGAGGAAATATCAGACCTGTGACCGGGGATACCGGTTATGTCCTGTCCGGAATTTTTTGCTCATGAGCCACATACTGCCTTCCAGAAAGGAATTCACGGAAAATGCCAGATCCGGCACCCTCACGCCGCTCTCTAAAGAATTGCCTTGTTTGATCCCTCAGCAGGTGTACGACGATTTAGAAAAGCCCTTCAGCATTCTCCTTGAAAGCATAAAAGGACCTGAGAAAATTGCCCGATACTCTTTTATCGGGGCAGATCCTTTTTTACTCTTCAAGGCAAAGAACGGAGCGGTTGAAATACGCATGAATGGCAGCACAGCAGTATCTTCATCTTCCCCTCTTAAGAAACTTAAGGAGTTGATGGGCCGCTATACAATTAATACGGATAACGGGCTCCCGCCTTTTGTGGGCGGCGCGGCGGGCATGATCAGCTACGATTTTGTTCACTATTTTGAAAAGCTGCCAAAAACTGCCGTTGATGACATTGATGTCCCTGATGCACACTTCATGATCTTTGATACGATCATTGCCTTTGACCATGTGCTCAGAAGGGCGTATATACTATCCTGCCCTGCCGCTGCAGAGACGGTTGCAGATGCCGGGACGCACATCGGGGACTGGGGCTATTATTATGATCAGGCCTGTGAAAAAATATGGGACCTGGAGAAAAAGGTCTTAAGTATCAGGTCTGTCGCTCATGACGACAGAGACAGGATGAAGACATCAATTGCGGTCCGGCATGAGATGGGGAAAAAGACGTATATGGACATTGTCAGGCGGACAAAGGAGTATATAAAGGCCGGGGACATATTTCAGGCAAACCTGTCGCAAAGGGTGTGTGCGAACATAGGAGATGTGAAGCCATGGCATATATATAAAGTTTTAAGCGCCATAAATCCTTCCCCCTTTGCCGGATATATGAATATGGGAGACTACTTTATAGCAAGCTCATCACCGGAGAGGCTTGTGCGGGTTGCCGGTACGAGAGTGGAAACAAGGCCCATTGCAGGGACAAGACCGCGGGGAGTGGATGCTGAAGGGGACATGCGGATGAGGGCTACTCTCCTCCTGAACGAAAAAGAACGTGCGGAGCATCTCATGCTCATTGATCTTGAGCGAAACGACCTTGGCAGGATTTCCGATTACAGCACCGTAGAGGTTGATGAGCTTATGATCACCGAAGATTATTCCCATGTTATCCATATTGTGTCCAATGTCAAAGGGGCCCTGGCACAGGGCATGGATTGTTTCGATGCGGTAAGGGCCACTTTCCCGGGGGGGACAATCACAGGGGTCCCCAAAGTGCGGTGTATGGAAATCATTGACGAACTTGAACCCGTTGTGCGCGGCCCTTACACCGGGTCTCTCGGATACATAAGCTTTACGGGTGATATGGACCTGAACATTATTATACGGACCTTTGTGATAAAGAATAATGTCGCCTATGTCCAGGCAGGGGCCGGGATAGTTGCTGACTCTGATCCTGAGAAGGAGTATTACGAGACACTGAAAAAAGCGGAGGCATTGATAAAGACTTTGGAGATTTTATAAACAGGGATGAAAA
>JBFKMY010000232.1:0-4366 GCA_041629615.1 Thermodesulfovibrionia bacterium
AAGGACTCACGGAAGTCCGTAAGTCCTTGATTTTAAATGGTAGCGGGGACAGGATTTGAACCTGTGACCTTCGGGTTATGAGCCCGACGAGCTACCAGACTGCTCCACCCCGCGAACCGTACTATACATTACTGCAGAATTGACGCAAAAGTCAAACTTTCAGCAGTGTATATGACCGGCACGACGGGATTATGCACCCCATATTCCCGTGTCAGGGCACTTTACGGTGTCTACCGGCAGGGGCAGAGGAATATTATTTCATGTTCGTTTTGATGACGTCCGCGATTTCTTCGGCAAGGGCCGTGATCTCTTCCATATTGTCCCCTTCAACCATGACCCTGACCTTGGGCTCCGTACCTGAAGGCCGCACAAGGATCCTGCCGTTTTTCAGGCGTTTCTCCGCTTTTTTGACAGCAGCCTTAATTTTGGGGTACCCGTTCATTCCCTTATGCTTGCGTACCGGCACATTTATAAGGATCTGCGGGTATATCGGGATATAGGAAGCGAGCTCGGAGAGGGGTTTTTGTCTCCTGCACATAATGGAAAGCACCTGAAGTGCAGTTATCGGTCCGTCTCCTGTTGTATTGTGATCTAAAAAGATAATGTGACCGGACTGCTCACCGCCTAAATTGCATCCCTTTTTAATCATTTCCTCCACAACATATCTGTCGCCTACCTGTGTCCTGATGACTTTAATTCCCGATTTCCCGAGATAAAGTTCAAATCCTAAGTTGCTCATGACCGTAGCGACAACAGTGTTGCCTTTCAATATCCTGTCCTTTTTCATGTCCAGGGCGCATATGGCTATTATCTTGTCACCGTCCACGATCTCCCCCCGCTCATCGCAGATGACCGTCCTGTCAGCATCACCGTCATGGGCAATGCCGATGTCCGCCCTATATTCAAGCACTGCTTTCTGCATGGCCTCGGGATGGGTGGTCCCGCAGTTTGCATTGATATTGATGCCGTCCGGTTTGGCATTGATTGCGATAACATCAGCGCCAAGTTCATTGAGGACAAAAGGGGTGATCTTGTATGCCGAACCATTGCTGCAGTCAATCACGACTTTCAGCCCCTCAAGGGTCCTGCCCCTGGGAAAGGTTGACTTGACATACTCTATATACCTTCCTGATGCATCGTCTACCCTGAAGGCCTTGCCTATACCGGCGCCTTCGGGCCTGATGTTTACAAGCTTCTCGGAGAACAGGGCCTTTTCTATGGCATGTTCGGTACTGTCGGGAAGTTTAAATCCGTCGGAAGAGAAAAATTTAATACCATTATCATCATAGGGATTGTGCGATGCTGAAATGACCACCCCGGCATCAACCCGGAGGCTACGCGTAACAAAGGCAATGCCCGGCGTCGGCATGGGACCTACCAGTACGACATTCATCCCCATGGAACACATCCCTGATGTCAGGGCGCTCTCCAGCATATAGCCTGAGAGCCGGGTGTCTTTCCCGATGAGAATTTTATTGCGGCCGTTCTTTTTCCTCAGCACATACGCGGCCGCCCTGCCGATCTCGTAGGCTATTTCACCTGTCATCGGATAGTGATTGGCCTTCCCCCTGATGCCATCCGTTCCGAAGAGTTTCATTGATTTTTTCCTCTCGACCATTAAGGAGTCTCCTTCTTGATATTTTCTACGGACAACTTTACATCGACTTTATTTATGTTTTTCTTTATATGCGTGTCAGTCAGGTTAAGGTTCGCTTTATATATCAGATCACGTTTGATCCCGTTAATGTCTATTGGTTCTGTTTTTATGATATCAATCTTTGCGATGGCACTTTTGGGCCCTTCGAGTGTTACTGTTTCGGGATCGACTTTTATCTCGACAATCTTATACCCCTTTTCCGGAGCTCCGATGATATGGGGCTTTACGGGAACAACTTTCTTCAATTGTATCTCAATTGTCAAACTGATTGTTTCCGGGTCTATTCCTTTTACGAGGAATGACTTCGGCAGTTTGATGTTGTCTCTGGAGAGGGTATAAAAAGACCTTCCCGCTTTTGCTTCACTGATATCAAGGACCGCGCTTACTTCATTCGGTTTTAAATATTTGAGCAGCTGTTCCTGCCCTTCGATGGTGACGCTGATCACCCTGGGAAAGTCCACAATATCGAATTTTGCAGGGATATTCTCGAACTTTACGGGAACATCCATTGTCACGTCGGACCGGCCGCTCAGCATGACAGAAAACCACAACGCAACAGCCATCAACAGGGACGTCAGTTTCAGCCAGATATTTATGGTAAAGAAATCTCTCATCGCTTCTTCTCTTTCGGGGTAATGAAATTCTCGGCAAGAAAGTCTCTCAGGGAACCCATGTCAACATTTTTTTCGAGCTTACTGCCGACTGCGGTCGTAACACTGCCCGTTTCTTCAGAGACGATTAAAACAACGGCATCGGTCTCTTCCGTCAACCCTATCCCGGCACGATGTCTGGTCCCGAATGCCTTTGACAGGTCCGCACTTAAGGTAAGCGGCAGAAAACATCCTGCGGCAATAACACGGTTCCCGCGAATAATTATTGCTCCGTCGTGGATGGGGGAGGTGGGATGGAAAATACTTAACAGCAATTCCCGGGTCACCTTTGCATCCAGCTGTGTGCCCATCTCTATGAAATCCTTAAGATTGGTCTCTTTTTCTATGACGATCAGGGCGCCGATTTTTCTGTTTGCCAGTGCTATCGCGCCCTTCACAATTTCCTCAAGAGACCGCAACTCTTCAGCAGAGGCAAAGGAGGGGAGGACGCGCGCCTCGCCCATCTGGGCCAGTGTTTTTCTGATTTCAGGTTGAAAGAGGATAATAATGGCAAGTACAATCTGCGCCCATAAACTTTGAATAATCCAGTCTATCGTATAGAGCCCCACATATTTTGAGAAGAGAAGGGCAACGAACAGCACGCCAAGACCGATAAGCATCTGCGCGGCCTTTGTGCCCTTGATAATCAAAAGACCCCTGTAGATGATTACGGTGACAATCAGGATGTCCAGCACATCCTGCCATCGTATCAGGCTCCAGATTTCCATAAGTGAAGATTATTATAGCAGTTTTGTTTATATTATTAGCTACCTGGGAGCATCTGTGAAGCAACATGGCTTGGAGCAGTGTCCCCAGGACAGGACCTTCCCCCCGGTCAACGATCACATAACGAACGTATCTCCGAAAACGTAAATAAAATGTCCCTTTATTTCAAGGGTGTCTTTTTCCCAGTCATCAGGCAGGGGCCAGAAGGGCTCGGCATTTTTAAGGGCCTTCATGGCGGCCTCGTCCAGTTCCCTGTGTCCGGAGGTCCTTACAATCTCTGTTTCACCCAGTTTCCCGTCTTTTGTGATGGAAAACTTAATGTACAGGTCCCCGGACAATCCTCTTTGTGCCGCTTCCTTAGGATACTTCCAGATGTCCTCAATTCTTTCTTTGAGCATCCTCATGTATCCGCGATGCCTGAACCCTGTTGTGTCAAAGGTAAGGCCCTTTTTCGCAGCAGAGCCCTCCCGGGCAAATTTATCAATAGTTGTTTTATCAAAGAGGAACGTACGGGGCGAAACCCTTTGCTCACCCTTTTCCGGCGGGGCGGCCATGTCCTGCATGAGGGGTTCCTCTTCTCCGGAAAGGGATTCATCATTTTTTGCCGGTTCTGACTCCTCTTCTGTACGGGCATCTTCAACAGCCTCCCGCGGTACTTCTGTTTTTTCTTCATATAAGGTATCCGGGGGGAGTGATTCCTCCGGCGGTTTCCGGCGCAGCGGTTTACGGGGCGGTTTCTTTGTTTCAAAAGGGGGGGGCGGGGGCTGTACGCTGACCCCCTCTTCGGGCGCTACAATTTCTACATTGAATATATCAGGGTGAATCTCTGTATCTGCATGGGTCAGGTATAAAAATCCTATGAGCAGGAGGTGAGATACAATGGATGCGAATATATATAAATTGAAATTCAATTTCTTAAAGGGAAAAACCTGTTTATATTATACAGGTATATTCTATCCTAGTTTCAAGCCGGGAGGAAACGTGCAGTAAATCGGGGCCCTTCGGGGGATACTGTTTACATAGGGATAAAAGTATGCTGATATCTTGAAAAAGAAGTTGCCCATGCTTCCTGATATGCTTCTGTCCTTATTTTCCTTCCATGACCGGGACGTTACCCCTTCATTGATGGGTTTGGTCTTGTCTGTCCTCGCAAATACATAATACACTTTGGCAATTCCGGTGTGGCTAATATAATGTTTCATTCCATTTATCACATAGTGGTCTCCCTCCCTCACGGCCGGTGTCCGAATGCCTCCGTCGACCCCCTCATAGGGAAGGAAATTTTCAGAACCCGAATCGGGTTCGGTAACCGCTACCGCATAAAGAAAGGTCG
>JBFKMY010000233.1:0-4360 GCA_041629615.1 Thermodesulfovibrionia bacterium
GGCACAGTCAGTATCGCCGCAATTGACGAAGAATCGGCACAAAGGGCAATTGCTATAGTAGAAGGAATTGTCGCAGAGGCAGAACTTGGAAAAACTTATATGGGGAAGGTAAAGCGCATAGTTGATTTTGGTGCTTTTATTGAGATACTCCCGGGCACGGAGGGACTGCTTCATATTTCGCAGATTGCTGATACAAGAATAGCAAAAGTTACCGATGTTCTGAAAGAAGGGGAAGTGGATGTCCCTGTTAAGGTAATTGAAATTGACAAGATGGGCAGGATACGCTTAAGCAGAAAAGATGCTCTTAAGGAAAAGGTCACCTGATTGAAAGGTGCATTAACTGTTCTGTTCAGCAAAGCAACGGCATTATTTCTCACTGCATAAATCTAAAAGCTCCATAGTCACATTACTCACATTACCCATTCCACTGCCTGAAACATAGATGGATAAGTCCTGTGGACGCCCATTGAGAAAAAGTAAATGCATAAAAAAATAACCCTTGACAACAACATTCCTGCCCTCCTGGAATTATCACGGGACGTGCACTCTGTCTGCATCGGGTTCTGGGTAAAAGTAGGTTCACGCTATGAAAATCGCGGGAAAAACGGGATATCGCATTTTCTTGAGCACATGTTCTTTAAAGGGACCACGGGCCGTACGGCGCAGGACATTGCAATGGAAATTGACTCCCTCGGGGGAGAACTGAATGCTTTTACTTCAACGGAGTATACGCTGTTCTATATTAAAGTCCTTGAGGAATATATCGAGCAGGGACTGGATCTTTTGACCGATATTATCCTCAAATCAACATTTCCCGAGGCGGACATTGAGAAGGAAAAGAACATCGTATACGAAGAGATTAAAATGGTGGAAGACAATCCCGCCGAATACGTCCATGATTTATTCAGCAGAAATATATGGGGAGATCAGGGCCTCGGACAGTCTGTTCTGGGGGAGATCGGCACCATCAGCTCATTCACACGAAATGACCTCATCCATCACATTAATAATTTTTATGACACCAGTCATATAATAGTTGCGTGCAGCGGTAACTTCAATGAGACAAAAATTATTGAGCATCTCAACCGGACAATCGGGAGGCTGGAAAGACAGGGTAAAGAAAGCAATGACAGTGTCCCTTCCTTTTCAGGCGATGTGAATATCATCAGCAAAGACCTTTCAGAAGCACATATATGTCTTGGCCTCAAGGGGCTGCCCTATAAAAGTGCGGACCGGTATTCGATGCACCTGCTTAATACAATCCTCGGTTCCGGCATCAGTTCACGATTGTTTCAGAATGTGCGGGAAAAAAGGGGGCTGGTATATTCGATTTATTCTTATAATGTGACCTTTACCGATACCGGCCTCTGGGCTGTGTATGCGGGTACGGACAGGAAACATGTCAGTGAAGTCATCAAGATAACAGTCGATGAGATGAGAAACCTCTCTCAGTCGGTCACTGCCGATGAACTGCAAAGGGCCAAGGCCCAGTTAAAAGGCAGTCTCATCCTTGCCCTTGAATCAACGAGCAACAAGATGACAAACATAGCCAAACAGGAAATATATTACGGTAAATACTACTCTCCGGATGAGATTATACAGATGGTCGAATCGGTAACACTTCAAAATATCAGAGACCTCTCACAAAGACTCCTGAGCGACACCCCTTTTGCCCTGACGGTGTATGGACCGGTAAAAGAAGCGGACCTTAAAGGTTCTTCCCTGCCCTTGCAGTAGCCTTTGCAGTGGTCCTTCGCTGTTTTCAAGTGTACCCTTTCCGGGATGTGCCCCCAGGCCTATTCATCACAGACATGATCACTGGAATAATCATGGTCCTCATCTGTAAAAGGCATCTTAGGCATCCTGGGCATCATTTCACCGCACTTTCTCATAGCCTGCAGTGCGGGAGACTTTGCAACTTCCTCCCCGAATGCAATTGCCTTGTTCTGGGCTTCGTCGCGCTTTCCGACTGCGCACAAAGCTTTTACCTCATCCTCGACCTGATATGAACGTTTTTCAATCACTTTCAGTTCTTCCTGATCAACATTCTGCATACAGGACTCCATTTTCTGCATCTGCTCCATCATTTTCTGCATGTCTCCCTCATTCATGCCCTGATAGTTCTGTGCAGCGGCCACTATTGGTATGAGCATTATCAGAATACTTGCTGAAATCTTCATATTTTTTCTCCTTGCAGTTTTTTATTTCTTTAGACGACCGGGGATCATTTACTGTCAAAAGCTCTTACAGAATCATACCATGCAAGATCCTTCTTGACAAGAGGAAAATACCCAATGTCAATTAAGGATTAAAAGTGCACACGTACGAAAAAATTTATTGCGTGACAACTGCCGGACGGACAGGTGTCAGGTTTTTTTTATATCCGGAGGAATACACGGCTCACCTTTGCAGTAATTCACCTCAACAGTTATATGCGAGAGCTCGCCATAGGCACGCAACAAATTCTTGTAATATTCTGAATCCCTGGGGAAATGAGTTACCAGTGCTATCATGGCTGAATAGTCTGCCGGACCGACTTTCCAGACGTGGATATCAGCCACCCTGTTGTCGGAATCAGATTCAATAGTATTTATTATGTCCCTGGTTTTTTCCAACGCTATGTTCCAGTCCAGTAAAATTGAGCTTGTGTCTTTAAGCAATCCATACGACCAGCGCGTAATCAGTAATGCCCCTGCAATGCCCGTTAATGAATCAAGCCAGTTCCATCCGAAATATTTACCGAATATCAGAGCTGTAATTGCCAGCACCGACGTTAACGCATCTGCCACCACATGAAGATATGCCCCCCGCAGGTTGTGATCCTGATGATGTTGACCGGATTGACTGCAATCATGATCATGCCCGTGATGTCCATATAATAAAACGGCACAGACGATGTTTATAATTAAACCGAATACAGCTACCATAATTGCTTCATTAAACTGGATGATTGATGGAGTAATGAGACGCTGAATTGATTCAACGGCCATAACAAGAGCAACAACTGCGAGAGCAACTGCGCTTGCAAAACCTCCCAGGACCGATACCTTTCCTGTTCCGAAAGTAAAGCGTTTATCCATTGCATGTTTTTTTGAGTACCGGTATGCGAATATGGTTATGGCAAATGCCGCGGAATGTGTTCCCATATGCCATCCGTCAGCGAGAAGCGCCATTGAGCCGAAGGCTGAACCCGCAATGATCTCTGCAACCATTGTTATTGCTGTGAGAACGAGCACCTGTCCGGTCCGTTTTTCACCTTTTTCGTGAATAACAACGAAATCATGGCTGTGCCGCCATTTCTCCAAAGAATGTGTATGCATTGACCTGGTCCTGTGTTTATTTTATATCGGACAATATCTATCCTGTGCATGGATGGAACGGAAGATCAGTCCGTACCCGGATAGGAAATTATATACTTCCCTGAAGCATGTCGTAAAGTTAAAAATGTAAAAAGGAGCGGAGAATGAGAATGACGGCGGGGGTCTTTCAGGAGTCTGGAGAGTCTCCAGGGGCAGGGCTACGCATTAAATGCAAGAAATTCGAGACATAGTTTAAGGTGTAGACCTGACCCCAGAGATCAAGGGACCCGGAATTACCGGGTCCCTTGATAGCGCGAAACGGTAATGATATCAGTGAATCTGTCCCCTGATTTCTCCCGTCCCGTTCTGAATAGTGTGTACATTTACGTAGGCTCTGTCAATTTCAATCCTCAAAATTAATTCATCAAGTGGATTATCGAATCCATCAAGAGGAGCACGGACGTCTTCAGCGGTAATAATCCCCTCAACGAGAACTCCATTTGATCTTCCAGGAATGGGCTCCCCCATTGTTGCAGATGGAGATGGATATAACCAGGCAACTACCGGACCATTTTCTCCTCGCGGTGCCATATGAATATGCGCCATTGTCAAATTATTAATATTCGCTACAATGACCTTATAGTAAAGTTCTGTACCATCAGGACTTAACTGGAACTTCACTTGTCCCTGGGCTTTTGTATCAACTGGAGGCACTTCTTCATCTCCCGTGAGATGTGCTACAAAATTTAGAGGCTGCCCGAATACATACCCTGTCATTGCTAATTGTGTTACCAACAATAATAAAAATAATTTTTTAATGAGATGGATCTGTCTTTTCATGTTATTCCTCCTTTGTGCTTTCTTTTTTTTGATAATGTCTCATTTGTTCAATAAGTTATAATCACCCCTTTCGAAATTATCGAGATTTTTTTATCCTTTTTATTAAAGCATAGATCCATTAATTGAGGTGAAATATGACATAAATCATATGATCTCGGACTCAAGTGAAATTTAGTGATTTTCATTTGAAGTGCTGTATTCCATGATCTGATATTTTATTA
>JBFKMY010000234.1:0-4313 GCA_041629615.1 Thermodesulfovibrionia bacterium
GAAGATGATCATCACGATCATCTTATATGCATGAAGTGCGGACTGATTACAGAATTTGAAAACCTGCAGATTGAAAGATTACAGGACAGGATTGCAGGGGAATTTGGCTTTTGCACTCTCTCACACAAAATGGAACTGTACGGATACTGCCGCAATTGCAGAGACAATGACCCTTCATAGCATCCTTTAACATCTGTGAACTGAAAGGGACTGATGTCGGGATGAGGACAGGAGAGTAAAGCGAATGCATGATCATGGTACTGCACAACATCAAATAACAAAAGGGTTACCCGCAATATGTCTTGTAGGGAATCCGAATGTTGGCAAGAGTGCCATTTTCGGTTTGCTGACAGGACGCTACGTTACCGTTTCAAACTATCCCGGTACAACGGTAGAAATAACAAAGGGCGAAGCTACCATCCATAAAGAAAAATATCAGATTATTGATACCCCCGGAGTCAATAGTCTCATTCCCATGAGTGAGGATGAAAAAGTCACCCGGGACATTCTGCTGGAAAAAAAATCGGACGCAGTCATACATGTTGCTGACGCAAAGAATATGAAGAGATCTCTTTTTATAACGATCCAGTTAATTGAAATGGGACTGCCCCTTGTCATTGATTTAAATATGAGGGACGAGTCGACAAACCGGGGAATAGATATTGACGAAGGCAAACTCGGGGAAATATTCGGACTGGATGTAGTTTCAACAATAGCTGTTCAGAAAAAAGGGATCAATTCTCTCAGAAAGGTGTCTGTGCGGCCCAGAGTCTCGCAGTACAAATTATACTATGATGCCAATATAGAGAAATATATCTCTCTCATTGAGCCTGTCATACCGGAATCTCATATCTCTCGGCGGTCGGTTGCCCTTATGGTGCTGTCCGGGGACAGGACATTAAAAAACTGGCTTTTAGATAATCTCAGCGAAGATGAAATTAATCTTATTGAATCCTTCAGAGATGAGGCGGCTCAAAAATATTCACAGCCCCTGAGCTATGTCATCAGCCAGCATCGGCTGAAGGCTGTAGACGAAATTGCAGGCAAAATTATCATAGAAATAGATTCACAAAAAAGGAGACTGGCCGGAATCTTCAGTGAGATGACTACACATCCTGTGTGGGGATTCCCCTTCCTTCTGCTGGTCCTGTATCTCCTGTATGAATTTGTAGGGAGCTTCGGTGCAGGCACTCTTGTGGACTTTCTCGAAGAAGTTGTTTTTGGCAGGTACCTTAATCCCTGGGCTGAAAAGATTGTTACGAACCTGTTACCGGTCCAGTTTTTGCAGGAGCTTTTAATCGGGCCCTATGGGGTAATAACAATGGCACTTACCTATGCGATAGCCATAATTCTGCCAATCACTGCAACATTTTTTATAGCCTTTTCAATCATGGAGGATTCCGGATATTTACCCCGTCTGGCGGCCATGCTCAATAAAGTGTTCAGGATCATGGGACTGAACGGGAAGGCAGTGCTGCCCATGGTTTTAGGACTGGGCTGTGATACCATGGCAACCCTTACAACGCGGATACTTGATACGCCCAAGGAGAGACTTATTGTTATTCTCCTGCTGGCCCTTGGCGTTCCCTGTTCTGCCCAGCTCGGGGTCATCCTCGGAATGTTCGGCAAGCAGCCTGTCAGTGCCGTATTAATATGGGCCGGTACCCTCGTTGCAGTGATTCTTTTTGTGGGATTTATTGCTGCAAAACTTATCCCCGGTCAGAGGGGTGATTTCCTGCTTGAGCTCCCTCCTCTCAGGCTTCCGCAATTCTCAAATGTTATCATAAAGACATTATGGCGCATCGAGTGGTACCTGAAGGAGGCTGTCCCGCTTTTTATCCTCGGCACACTGATATTGTTCGTGGCCGATAAATTAGGGATTTTGCCCTTTGCGCAGGAAATGGCATCACCGGTGATTGTCAGTGTCCTGGGACTGCCTGCAGAGGCAACGGGCTCTTTTATTATGGGATTTCTCAGACGTGATTATGGCGCGGCAGGACTTTTCACATTGCATGAACAGGGCCTTCTGAACACCGAACAGGTAGTCGTCAGTCTTGTCACCATTACGCTGTTTATTCCGTGTATCGCCAATTTATTCATGATCATAAAGGAAAAGGGAGTGAAAACAGCCATGATGACCGCTCTTTTTGTCTTCCCTTTTTCAATCCTTATTGGCGGTGTTCTGCACAGGCTGCTTTTATGGTTTAAAATATTTGAATAGGGTAACATAGTGTATGCCGTTTTACAGGGCCATTCTTATCTCTTTCTGATGAGTTCCTGGGCGGGCTGAATTGTTATGTACAAAGCAGAAAATAATTGGCGGAGGGCAATGCCGGCTTTTTTTTACTGGCTTGCCACGATTGGCTATATGGGACTTATTTATTACCTTTCCTCCCTGTCTCATGTTGGTCTTCCTGAATTCCCGAGAAATTTTGATAAGGTTATTCATACCTGTGCGTATATCCCTCTTGCCTATCTGTTGTATCTATCATTACAGAGAAGCGGAGTAAAAAAACATGTTTTTCTCGTGGCCTTTATCATTGCATGTTTATATGGGATAACGGATGAACTGCATCAGTCTGCAGTCCCGGGAAGAGATGCTGCGCTGGGTGATGCAGCAGCGGACGCTCTCGGGGCATTTCTGGGAAGTTTTGGTGCGAGTATTAAAAAGAACTGAGAAAAGGGTTACGGGGCCGTTTCAGGGATAACGCTGCCCGTGGTCTTTTCAACCCTTTCCTCCGGATCATGATAATATTTAAATCTGAATAATGCGTCAAGCCCGTGGCAGTCTATACAGAGCAGGTTATATGTTTGATGTCTGAGGAAGCTGTTATTTGAAGTTCCTTCATCATTGATTCCCTTTCCTTTTTTATGAAACCGCGGGTCCCACTGGTGAACGGCGTGACACGAAGGGCAGGAAATATTCCCGACCGACGTGTTGCTCCCCGTCCCTTTATCAAAAATCGGAAAAAAGTCAGGCATCCCCTTCCTGTCACGACCGGTATTTGTAATAAGCATTTCATCGGGATGGCTGTCTATTTGAGGTATTTTTTCTTTTCCTGAACCATGTTCGGAGTGGCAGGAATTACACATCATATCCATAATACTTGACCCGTCAGCAAAACCCTGCGCCCAGAGTTTGACTTTATTTTTCCCGTTATGAACAACATGACAGACACCGCATGTCCCTGACTCAGCGGGGGTCTGACCAATAATATTTTTCTCTGTCGGCGCAGTAATTATCAGGTCATGGTCGGTTTTTTCTATATAAGACTGTTCAGGATGACAATTTTCACAGAGTCTTGGAGCAGGCGAACTTGCAAGCCTCAGAAAGCTGTTATGAGCGTCCCCCTCACTTTCATAGTGATTTTCTGCTATGATTTTCTCAGGGTTCCATTGATGGGGGTCATGGCATGTCTGGCAGGCCATGACTCCGTCTTTTGCTACTTTTCCGTCATTGTTAAAGAGGGGCAGGGTTGTCGTGAGACCCTTTTCAGATGGTGAAATATTCACGGGATGGGAGTAATCTTTGATAACTTTTTTCCTGGCCATTCCATTTTCGTTATGGCAGCTTACACATAAATCAATGACAACCAGTCCGCTTTTTGTGTCCATTTTTCTGGCCCAGAGATAGCTCTCCTGACCCCCGTGGATAATATGGCATACACCGCACAGTCCGGATTCGGAAACAGATTGATCCAGGTAATTTTTTTCTTCCGGTGCAACCTTCTGGATATCATGTTTGGAGTTGGCAATTGAAAATTTTGTACTATGACATTCCCTGCAGAGATCGGGAGATGGTTTTCTGAGAAAGGATGTCGTATGATCTCCCTTAATGTCCTTTCGTATTTCTCCCTCTGTTGAGTCCGGCCGCCAACGGTGAGGATCATGACAGGTTGCGCAGGTGACTGCTCCGCTTTTGTCCTGGGCACCGTGTTTATTGAAAAGCGGCAACATTAATGCATCTTTTTCCACCCCTATGGTAGTGAGCAGTACATCGGGATTATCAATTTCAAATGGATTAACATCTACGGGATGTTTATAATCTGCAGGTACGGCCTCCTCTCCTATGCTCCCCTTTGTATGGCAACTGAGACAAAGCTGTGTGGTATAATCCGATCCTTCTCCCGGTTTTCTGGCCTCTTTATGAGGCAGGTGGCAGGGGGAACAGATGCCTTCTTCAGCAACTGTCTTTCCCTCAAGATTTTTTTCATCAGGCGAAGAATGGATGAGGTTATGCTTTGTATCGGCGAGATATTGTTTATCCGTATGGCAGGTGAGGCATAAGGTTGATTTTTTATCCTTCTTGATCA
>JBFKMY010000235.1:0-4236 GCA_041629615.1 Thermodesulfovibrionia bacterium
ACATACCGTTTAAGCGCCCTGAAAAATATCCAGTCCAGTTTCAGGTTATTGTCAGAGGCAATTTTTATCATCTGCTCGATAATGTCCTTTTCAATAACCGCCCGGTCCGGGGAAGGGGCAGATTGCTGCTTTGTTTCCTCACCTTCATCGTCTGCGATCCCCTGCCGCTTCCTGTGCTCCCTTTTGAGTATGTCCATCAGGGAGTTAACGTCCCCTTCCTTGACAGCATTGACAACATCCTCCGGCGGCTGTTCTGCAGATGTCTGCTCTTCGGATTTGTCTGATCCTGTTTTAGGAGGTTCTTCTTTCGTCGGTGCAGGCATGCCGGGAGGGCCTCCCATGTGCATCATGCCGGTCATTCCCATCATCATCTCCGCCAGTTTCCGGGCATGCTCATTGTCAGGCAGTTCCCTTTGAAGAAATTCATCCAGTTTTCCCTCTGACATGGCCATTGCCATCTGGTCGGCCATCAAAGGCGCTTTGCCCTCATTCTCCCCAAAAGACTTCCTTCTTCCAAACGGAGTCGACGGTGGTTTTGGTAAGGGTTTATCTTTTTTTGACATGACAATAATCCCTGTATTTCATCATAGTAATATACCACAGAAGCACTCTGTAATTACGGGTAAATCAAATTTGATACAATTATGTTAAGAGGAGATAAGAATTGCGATTATGAAAGACAAGGGTGTTATCAATAAATCGGGGACAGTCATTGATGAACCGGTCGTGGGAAGGTACAAAGCAAGTTTTCACGGAGAATTAGTAAGACCCCGTGATCCTGCCTATGATACATCACGCAGGATCTGGAACGGGGTGATCGACAAGCATCCCTCTCTTATCGCCTTCTGCGCGGACAAAGACGATGTTATCAATTCTGTGAACTTCGCAAGGGAGAACGACCTGCTGGCTGCAGTACGGAGCGGCGGCCACAATGTTGCAGGCAACTCGGTGTGTGACGATGGCATTGTTATTGATCTGTCCCGCATGAAGAAAATCGAGACCGATGCGAGCTCACGTACTGTGGTTGCCCAGGCCGGTCTGACGCTGGGGCAGCTCGACACTGCCACCCAGGCCTATGGGCTGGCAGTCCCTGTAGGGATAGTATCCAAAACAGGAATGGCCGGGCTCACCCTCGGCGGCGGCATCGGATGGCTCACACGTAAACACGGGCTCACATGCGATAATCTCTTGTCTGCTGAAGTGGTCACGGCCGGCGGACAATTACTTACCGCCAGCGCTGATGAGAATCCCGACCTGTTCTGGGGAATAAGGGGCGGCGGGGGCAATTTCGGGATCGTGACAGAGTTTACGTTTCGCCTTCATCCCGTTAAACAGGTAACAGGGGGGATGATACTTTATCCGGCCGCCAGCGCACATGAGGTGTTCCGCTTTTACAGGGATTATATATCTGCAGCTCCTGACGAACTCACGACAATGCTGGCATTTCTGCCTGCTCCCGCTCCCTTTCTGTCTGAGAGAATTCAGAATATCCCCATCGTAGCCGTTCACGTGTGCTATAGCGGCCCCGCGGGCACTGCAGAAGAGATACTGAAGCCGCTTCGTTCATTTGGAAAGCCTCTCCATGACATGATTAAAGGTATTCCTTTTCTGGAGATGCAGTCTATGCTCGATGCCGGTGCACCCCCCGGTCTTCTGAATTACTGGAAATCGTCCTACCTCAACAACCTTGATGATGATGTAATGAAAGAGATCCTCTTATATTTTAATAAAGTTCCTTCACCCCTGACACAGATACATATTCAGCACCTTCAGGGAGCAGTAGGCCGGGCACGAGAAGATGAGACCGCATTCAGCCATCGAAGCGCGTTATGCGTCCTCAATATCGTCTCAAAATGGATTGACCCCGCTGATTCCGATAAAAACATCAAATGGACCCGGGATCTCTCAAAGACGCTGGATCCCTCTACAACCGGAGCATATGTAAACTTCATGGGAGATGAAGGGCAGGACAGGGTAAGGGCCGCTTATAGCCCTGAAAATTATGAGCGGCTCATTCAGCTGAAGAACAGGTACGATCCCGCAAACTTTTTCAGCTTAAATCAAAATATAAGGCCAAAAGAATAATCACGGAGTGATATAATTTATAAAGAAACCACTGAATCAGAAACCAAAGAACCTCATTCCAAAGTCAGGAGAGATTACATGAAAAAATCCCTGGGCGCAAAAACCATCGTTTATCCAGCTCCTGTGTTTGTCGTAGGGACGTATGACAATGCCGGCAAACCCAATGCCATGACTGCTTCATGGGGAGGACTCTGCTGTTCCAGCCCGCCCTGTATCGCTGTTGCCGTGAGAAAGGCCACGTATTCGTACGGAAATATTATGGAGTCGAAGGCTTTTACAATCAATATTCCTTCCGAGGATTTTGTAAAGGAAGCTGACTATTTCGGACTTGTTTCAGGGAAAGACACAGATAAGTTCGCCGCCACAGGGCTTACGCCGGTAAAAAGCGATGTCGTCGAAGCCCCCTATATCAGTGAATTCCCATTTAACCTGGAATGCAGGGTCCTCCATGTTGTTGAAGTGGGATTACATGTCCAGTTTATCGGCGAGATCATGGACATAAAGGCCGATGAGTCCATGCTTAATGAAAAAGGCTCTCTGGATATTCAAAAGGTCAAACCATTCTTTTTCGCCCCTGAGGCCCGGACCTATTACGGGACAGGGCAAAATATCGGTAAGGCATTTGCTATCGGGAAAGAACTCAAGGAGGAATAATGATTAAAAAAATCACTGATATTTTCCGGTAAAGGGAAAAGACATTTTCCTTTGAGTTTTTCCCCCCGAAAACACCCAGGGGCGTTGACAAACTTTATACAGTGGTAGACAAGCTTAACGAACTCGGCCCGGACTTTGTATCCGTCACCTACGGTGCAGGAGGTTCATCGCGCGGTACGACGATGGATATCTGTGCTGAAATACAAAAGAGGTTTGACCTGAGCGTCATGCACCACTTTACCTGTGTCGGCCACAGCCAGGATGAGTTAAAAGACATTATCATTCAGATGAAGGACAACAACATTAAAAACATCCTTGCACTTCGCGGTGACCCTCCTTCGGGAGTTAAAGAGTGGAAGCCTGCCCATGATGAACTTCATTACTGCTACCAACTGATTGATCTTATCAGAGATATTGACAGGGATTTTTTCAGCATCGGGGTGGCCGGTTTTCCTGAAGGCCACATACACTGTCCTGACAGGGATACTGACACGAAATATCTCAGGATGAAAATGGACCACGGCGGAGAATTTGTAGTCACGCAGCTTTTTTTCGATAATTCTATCTATTCAGAATACCTTGAAAGACTTCACCGTGCAGGGGTGAATGCCAGGGTCCTTCCGGGAATCCTGCCGATTACAAGTTACGAGGGACTGATAAAATTCTGCACTATCTGCGGGACAACCATACCCCGGGAAGTACATGATATATTCAAGCCCCTAAGCGATGATGAAGAGGCAACGGGAGAGGCAGGCATTGCATTCGCCGTAAGGCAATGTCAGGACCTTCTCGACCGCGGCGCCCCGGGCCTTCATTTCTTTACCCTGAACAGGGTTGAGCCTGCAAAAGAAATATGGAACAGGCTGGGGATCTGAGACCGGGGGCCATTAACGCTTGAGAGGCCTATACATCATTTCTATTCTTTCCTGCATAAAACGTGTTTTTACTATTGTACAGGCAGGCATTTGTGACCGAACGTATTCCAGGGTTTTTATTGCTTCACTATTACTGACAAATGTACCGAGTCTCACGGAATAAAATTTCCCAATTTTTTCTATTCTGAGATTGTTGAGCTCTTTGACGTTTAATCCTTGAGCTAATCGATCAAACTGCTTTTGAGCACGTTTGATGTCAGTAAAGCTTCCTGTCTGGATTGTATAAATTAATCGAGAAGCTTTCTGCGTGTTGTCTCTTATTATTTCACCTGTTGTTTTACCCGGTGCTTCAATTTCTTGTAATGTTTCTTTGTGTTTTTTTGTTGCTTCTTTCAGTGTATGATCTCTCTGCTGATCTTTGCCGGCTGCGTTCGTTTCTGAATTTATTTCCCGTACGAATTGTTGATCATCAACCTCCCTGACCGGGATACTCAATGCCTTAATCGTGACCATGATTGACGAAATAAAAAATATAAGAGACAGCCCAATAATTAGATTACGCATAATAGCTCGTTGTCCCTGAAATCAACCGGATGGTTGATGGATTTTATTGCAATATCTG
>JBFKMY010000236.1:0-4217 GCA_041629615.1 Thermodesulfovibrionia bacterium
TAATTTTTTCCATGATCGTCGGTCTCCTTACCCTGGACTTACATATCCCTGAAGCACATTCCCTGAAGTCAAAACGAATGGTCATTAAGAGTTTAATCGACAGGATAAACACTAAATTCAATGTATCAATAGCAGAAGTCGATGCCAACGACCTGTGGCAGCGCAGCGTCATTGCTATAGCGCTGGTCGCCAATGAGACCCGGATAATAAATAAAGTCTTTGAGAAAATTAAAAATCTGGTAGTGACCATACATACCGTGGAATTGATTGATACATCCATGGAACTGCTGTGATACCATTAAGGGGTCCGGGGATCAAGGGATCAAGCAAAAAATACAACTTGAAGTCTCGAATCCTTTGCCGGTGAGAATGAAAAATGCATCCATATAAACGTTCCGTAAGAGTCAGTGATTTAATCAGGGAAGAAGTCACTGATATCGTAATGAATAAAATCAAGCACAAGACCCTTGGGTTCCTGACGATAACGGGGGCAAAGGTAAGTGATGATCTGAAACACGCCACCGTGTATCTGAGCGTCCTCAATGCGGATGAAAGCACAAGGATCGTGAGAAAACTTAACGCATCTGCATCATTCATAAAGGGTGAACTGGCGAGACGGTTAAAAATGAGACGCGTCCCCTCGATCGAATTCAGGGTTGACGAATCAATCGAATACGGCATGAAAATCGATAAACTACTGGACGATATCAAATCAGAGGGGAGAGCGCCTGCCGATGATGAAGATCTCTTCTAACCTTCTCAATATTATCAGGCAAAACAGGTCATTTCTGATCGTAGGACATATCAATCCCGAAGCAGATTCGATTGGTTCATCGTTGGCGCTTGCACTGGGGTTAAAAAAAATGGGGAAAAAAGAAATCGCTGTTCTCAGCAGGGACCCTGTTCCGGAAACATTGAAATTCCTTCCGTCTTCAAGAATTGTTCAACTGAAACCGCCCCGCAGGGACTTTGATGTTGTCATCATCGTGGACTGCAATGATGTAAAACGGACGGGATTTGAAAGCTTCAGGGCACATAAAACAGCAATAATTGACCATCATGTACTGCCTCCTCAGGCGGAGCAGTCTGCATTTTTCACGTCAGTTTCGGCAAGTCTCATTGATCCCGATGCTGCGGCAGCGGGCATGCTGGTCTACAGAGTATTAACCTCCCTGAATGTTCCTGTTGATAAAAACATGGCCACAAACTTGTACGCCGCAATACTGACGGACACGGGGGGATTCAAATATTCAAACGCCTCAGCCGAGTCATTAAAGATAGCGTCCCGCCTTGTCGAAGCAGGCGCACGGCCATGGGAAATATCAAAAGAGATCTATGAAAGCATTCCCTACAAGTCATTAAAACTGCTGGGATTGTCCCTCTCAACCCTTGAGAAAGAGGATTCCATAGGGTGGATCAATGCAACAAAGACCATGTTCATGAAAACAGGAACAACGGCAGAGGACGCGGAAGATTTTGTTGATTTTCCAAGAAAAGTCAAGGGTGTTGAAGTTGCGATTTTCTTCCGGCAGGACGGAGGAAGGTCCTACAAACTCAGCCTCCGCTCAAAAGGCAGGGTCAATGTACAAAAGATAGCAAAAAGCTTCGGAGGCGGAGGACATGTTGCTGCTGCAGGATGTAAAATAAACGGTACACTAAGAGAGGTTCAGGATAAAATTTTCAATGCCGTCAAAAAGGCCATGAAAGAAAAGTGATTCCTCCTGTAAGAATCGGCATCTCCGCAAATATTCCCTCTCACTCAGTTGACCTGCCCGCCTTTTACTCAGTCTAGAATGAACTTCCTGATATGTATCGATAAACCGCAAGGCATCACGTCACAGGATGCTGTCACCAGAGCAAAAAAAATACTGCGTGCCAGGAAGGCAGGACATACGGGGACACTGGATCCGATGGCAACCGGGCTTCTCATTATATGCATGAACAGGGCCACCCGGCTTGCATCATATTTCTCCGGCCTCGACAAGGAATATACCGCGGTTATGAAACTGGGTGAAACCACCGAGACGCAGGATGCCTGCGGAACCATCACGGAGAAGCGCGATGCGCTCAGTCTTGATGAGGCCCTGATAAGAGAGACCGTAAAATCATTTGAGGGGAGAATCCTTCAACAGCCCCCCATGTTTTCGGCATTAAAGCATAAGGGCACGTCACTGTATAAATACGCAAGAAAAGGAATTCAGATTGACCGCACACCGAGAGAAGTCTGCATACGGCATGTTGAAGTTCTTGACATCACCCTTCCTTATGTCACATTCACCGTGCTGTGTTCCAAGGGCACTTATATAAGGACATTATGCAATGACATAGGGGGAAAATTAATGACAGGAGCTCATCTCCATGCACTGAAACGAACCGCAATCGGACACTTTACCCTCATGGACAGTTTCACCTTTGAAGAGCTCCCGTCAATCAGTGAAGGGAAAGAGGGAGAGAGGGGATTTTATACAATGGACAGGGCATTGGCCTGGCTGCCGGAACTTGCCATAAGGGCATCACAGATAAAGACCGTCCTCCATGGGAACCCGTTAGCACCTGCTCCCCTTTACCGTAACGATGACATCAAGACAGCTGCCGGAATACGAATAAAATCCCCGGATGGAACATTACTGGCCATAGGCAGCTATTCTGCCAGGAAGGGTGAAATTAAAATGGATGTAGTTTTTACTTAAGAAAGACGAAGCACGACATCACATGAAAGAACCGCTGAAAAATATGAAGGACGGACTCACGCTTACCATTAAAGTGGAACCACGTTCTTCAGCATCGGGAGTTGTCGGCCCCTACGGCGACGGTCTGAAAGTCAAACTTACCTCACCGCCTGTGGAAGGGAAAGCAAACAAAGAGCTCATAGAGGTTCTTGCCAGAGATTTCGGTATTGCAAAAAAAAATGTGGAAATCCTGTCCGGAAGATCATCCAAAAATAAAATTGTGAAACTCCGCGGGGTGATACGTATTGATCAGAGAAAAGGGAAATGAGAAAGCATATGTGCAGGGGCCATTTATGAATGGTCCCTGCACGCTGACACTTCACTCTTATTTTTTAATGTGTGCCTCTTCCATAATAACAGCATATTTGTATCCGCTCCCGAAATCCTTGTCCCTGGACAGCGTCCCCTGAACAGTAACAATGTCTCCCACTGAAGGAAGCTCCTGAGAGGTCACCAGGATATCATTGGTGCCCTCTGCTGCATTGCCGCTTCCGTCCTGAATATGTATCCAGTTCTTTCCCATGATTTCAGGTGATACTTTGACGACCTGGCCCCTGACCGTAACACTTTTCGTGTTAAGATCGGTGCTTTTTTCATGAAGTTCTGCTACCGTGTATGCATCAGAACCCGAAGCCTTTTCCACCTGTATTGTCTCCGCCTTTTTCTCAGCAGCGGCTTCCACCCCTTTGCTGCCTTTCGCTTTAGAATCCGTGCCGTTACTCCGGCCTCCTAGGATCCCGCTGGAAAAGACAATAGTATCAAAGGACCGGTTCAGCGTTTTACTCTGAAAATCGTTCATGACCATCCCGGGGGCACAGGAAATCTCCTGTCCGACAGTCACTTCTGCACCAGGGAGGGCTACCCATATGGTATTGCCGTCTTTCTCCAGATTTACATATGTGTACCCGCCGCTGTTCATAGTTTCCACAACCTTTCCCGAGAGGGAAGAGGCATCCTGCTCAGACAAACTATCCGTTTTTTTGTCCTGGAGTTCACCCGCCTTTATAGATCCGGCCTGTGCAGCATTCATGAGCATTATCAGCATAAATGATAAAATGGGTAAAAATATCCCGGGAAATCTTTTCATTTCGTATCTCCTTTATTGTGTTTTGCCTGTCGGTCAAAAAGGCATTGATATATGTAATGATACTTCTTTTACCTGAAATAATTCAAGAATCCACCCATCTGTTAAACGTTGTGACTACGATACACACACGTTTCACATCGATATGATAGGTTCCTTTTAATTTTATAACAAATCAGGTATTATTAAAAAATATTCATAAACGAAAAGGGGGAATAATGATCAACTACTTGAAAAAATTTAATTTATTAAGTGTGATACTGCTGTCCCTGGCTTCACTGCTGTTCATATACGGTTGCGGCAGTGACGATGACGATCACAATCCTTTTACCACAACGCAAGATGTGACTGCTTCTCTCGGATCTTTTGAGCTTTCGGGAGGAGGATCAGCTGGTACATTATCA
>JBFKMY010000237.1:0-4197 GCA_041629615.1 Thermodesulfovibrionia bacterium
CGTTCCTGGTTATAGTCGCATCATTCCAGTCACCTGCACAAAAATATTTCACCGTTTTTTTATCACATCGCAGGAAAAAAGTCAATGAAAAAAAAGACTTGCGCCCTATCAGGAAAAACACTATGCCTTCCCTCAAGGCGATAAGGACAGGGAGTGAATGCTATAAAAGAAGAGAACGCAGGACCTTTACCTCTGCACCGTCAGTCTTACATCAATCCCGGGGAAGGAGCAGGGACATGGAGGTCAAATATACGTGAGCCAGGATGAATAGGCCTTTGCCTCTCCCTTTACAATGCTAAAGAAGAGGTCCTGGAGTTTTTTTGTAACAGGTCCGGGTTTGCCGCTGCCGATGGCCCTGCCATCCACTTCACGAATGGGGGTCACTTCCGCTGCAGTACCCGTAAAAAAGGCCTCATCTGCAATATACACTTCATCTCTCGTAAAATTTGTCTCGCTGACCATTATCTTTTCCCTGTGGGCCATTTCGATAATGCTCTTACGTGTAATACCTTCAAGAACAGAGGGTAGCGGGGGCGTCATTAATATGCCGTTTCTCAGAATAAATATATTCTGTCCTGTCCCTTCCGATACAAATCCGTTTGTATCGAGTATCAGGGCCTCGTCATAACCGCTCGCAATGGATTCCCTTTTTGCAAGGGTCGAGTTTACATAGTCACCGCAGGTCTTGCTTTTCGTCATTGTCACATTTACGTGGAGCCGTGTAAAAGATGACACTTTGACCCTGATCCCGTTTTTGATTCCCTCTTCTCCGAGATATGCACCCCAGGGCCATACTGCGACAGCAATATTTACGGGATTGTCCTTGGGATACAAACCCATTGCCCCGTATCCGATATATACCAGCGGGCGTATGTAACACTCCTTCAATTTGTTGATTTTTATTGTGTCAATAATGGCCTTCTCAATCTGCTCCTGAGAGAAGGCAGGGGCAATATCCAGAATGTGGCAGGAATCAAACAGCCTCTTTACATGCTCCTTCAGGCGGAATACTGCGGACCCCTTTTTCGTTTTATAACACCTGATGCCTTCAAAGGCCCCTGTCCCGTAATGCAGCGTATGGGTCAGAATGTGAACATGAGCGTCAGCCCACTCGACAAACGTGCCATCCATCCAGATTTTTTTTGACTCACTCACCATTTTTCCTCCTGAAAGTGCAGACCCGACGTGAATTATACTGTTTTACATGAAATAAAAGGAACTGTCAATTAATTTCCTTCTGCGCCCATCCCTCCCTCCCGATCAGGGGGACAAAAACACAGGCCGTAGAGAGAGTTTTTTCTGTGCCCGAAGACGTTTTCCTTATTACAGAGAGGACCTGAGAATGTCTGCTCCCCACGGGAATGACCAGTCTTCCGTCTCTCTTCAACTGTTCAATATAATGATGAGGAATTTCAGGCGCCCCTGCGGTAACCACGATCCCGTCATAGGGCGCGTGCTCAGGCAGACCGAGCGTTCCATCGGAAACAATAACCCGTACATTGTTATACTTCATGTCCTTCATCCGCTTCTCTGCCTTTAACGCAAGGGAGTGAATCCTTTCAACGGTGAAAACTTCTGATGCAATCAGCGAAAGGACCGCTGACTGATACCCCGAGCCGGTGCCTATTTCAAGGACCCGTGCATCCTCATTCAGTTCAAGAAGTTCCGTCATTATGGCCACCATGTAGGGTTGTGAAATCGTCTGCCCCTCTCCAATAGAAAGGGCACAGTCATCATATGCCCTGTCCTGAAGGGCTTCTTCAACAAAGAGGTGTCTCGGGACAGTTGCCATTGCGCCAAGAACCCGCTCATCCCTGATCCCCCGGGTCTTTAACTGCTCCTCTACCATTCGCCGGCGCTGCTTTTCGTAAGACATAATCGCTTGTACGGGCACGGGGCCGCAGGCAGTGCTGTATTTATTCCCCTCTGCCCGGCTCCTTCTGCGCCGCCCCCATTCTTCTTACTATCTCCCTGGCTGCAATTATACCAGATGCTGAAGCCTGAATCAGGCCCCTGCTGACACCGGCTCCGTCACCGACAGCAAAGAGATTTTCAATTTCCGTCTCGAGGGTGTTGGCAAGTTTGAGCTGCCGTGAATAAAATTTGACTTCCACACCGTACAGCAGGGTGTGCGGACTGTTGACACCGGGAGCAATTTTGTCCATTGCCCTGAGCATCTCAAGCAGATTTGTTATATACCGGTGGGGCAGCGCAAAGCTCAGGTCTCCCGGAACTGCATCGGTGAGGGTAGGTTTTACACGGCCCCTTCTGACGCGTGCCGGGTTTGACCTCCTCCCGGCGTTGAGGTCACCGAGTCTCTGCAGGATGACCCCTTTGCCCAGCAGATTGGCAAGCCGTGCAACATACCTTCCGTATAAATGGGGCTCATCAAAGGGTTCTGTAAAATGCGTGCTCACGAGAAGAGCAAAGTTCGTGTTTACGGTTTTTTTGCTGGAATAGCTGTGGCCATTGACAGTCCATACTCCTTTTACATACTCCTTGACAACTTCGCCGTAGGGATTGACGCAAAAGGTCCTCACTCTATCATGGAATTTTCTTGTATGAAAAATCAGCTTCGGTTCATAAATGACTTTTGTGAGAGGTTCGAGGACCTCTGCAGGCAGTTCCACCCTGACGCCTATATCAACAGGATTTTTTAATAATGACAGGCCCAGCAGCTTCGCCTGCTTTTCAAGCCAGAGCGCCCCTTCCCTGCCGGGTGCCACGATGATAAAGTCAGCATAAAAAACATCTCCTTCTCCGGCATCAACACCTGTGGTCCTCCCCTGTTCCACGATAATTTTTTTTACGTTTTTAGAAAACAGGACATCGATCTTCGCATCAAGTTCCGCCTTCATTCGTTTCAGCACCTCCGGGCAACGGTCTGTTCCGATATGCCTGATTCTTGACGGCACCAGCGTTAATTTATGTTTTGCCGCCGAGTCCGTAAGCGCGGTAACACTGTCAGCGTCTCCGCCATACACGTGAGAAGGGGCGCCGTATTTAACGTAGAGATCGTCAGTATAATCAATCAGGTCCTGCAGTTTTTTTTCACTCACATATCGTGTAAGGTTCCCGCCTGTTTCCTTTGACAGGGTGAGTTTCCCGTCACTGAAAGCCCCGGCGCCTCCCCATCCGCAGAGCAGGCCACACTCAGGACATGCCTTACAGGATACGTCTCCACGCGCAGAAGGACATATCCTTTTTTCAATATCCAGGCCCTTTTCTACGAGCAATACCCTGACGTCTTTACCGGCAGATACTATCTCAAGCGCGGCAAAGATGCCGGCAGGACCAGCACCGACTATAATCACGTCATAGTGTTTCATTAATACATGGCGGGACGAAACATCAGGGACTCATGTGAGAAACCCCTGAAGACCAGAAGCCTTTCCTTTATATGTCCCAGTTCTCCTCTAAATAGGTGAGTGCCTCATAATTTGTCAGATCAAGATGAACGGGTGTTACTGAAATATACCCCTCCTGAATCGCCTCAATGTCAGTGTTCTTTCCCGATCCCCATTGTGGTACGCCCCCGCCAATCCAGTAATACTCCCTCCCGCGGGGATCGAGAAGTTCCTGAATTGAGTTATCGTATACCCGCTTTCCCTGTTTTGTAAGCCTTACGCCTCTGTACGCTGTGCTGTCAGGGACATTTATGTTCAGAAGAGTATCATCCGGCAGGCCGCTGCGGAGGACCTTTAACACAATTTCCCGGGCAAACTGCGCCGCACCCTGGAACTTCACTTCATCCATGGGGTCCCTGCCATTGTTACGGTCATCCTGCACCAGTGAAACCGCTATTGACGGTATACCCAGAAGTGTCCCTTCTATTGCAGCGGCAACAGTGCCGGAATAGGTTACATCATCACCCAGGTTGCCGCCGTTATTTATGCCTGAAACAATTATGTCCGGTCTGGTGCCGAGGATTTTATTCACGCCAATAATAACGCAGTCCGTTGGTGTACCGTTTACAGAAAATCTGCCGGCGCCTCTTTTTTCAAACCGTAACGGTCTGTGCAATGTGAGCGCATGGGCAACTGCGCTCTGTTCCCTCTCTGGAGCAACAATATATACATCACCTATGGACCCAAGCACAGTTGCGAGGATGTTGATTCCGGACGAGGAGATACCGTCATCATTTGTAACAAAAATAGCAGGCATTATCTATTTTAACAGAACTGAGTGCTTTACACA
>JBFKMY010000238.1:0-4185 GCA_041629615.1 Thermodesulfovibrionia bacterium
ACAAAGGCAAAGTAAGGTTTGTTATCAAACTCTTTCCCTACAAGTACAGAGACTTTGCCTATATCGCTGCAGAGGCGACCCTTGCAGCGCGCGACCAGGGGAAGTTCTGGGAGATGCACTGGCTTCTCCATGAGAATTTTCCGAGGCTCGACAGGGACAGTCTGATCAGCTACGCCGAGGAGCTTGGTCTGGACATGAAGAAATTCAGACGGGACCTTGATACAATGCGCCACCTGAAGAGAATTAATGAAGATGTGCAGTTGGCCAGGGACCTTGATCTGTACAGCACGCCTGCATTTTTTATAAACGGCATAAAGGCCGTGGGCAACAGGCCCTTTGAAAGTTTTAAGGGCATCATCGATATGGAGCTTGAGCGACTGGCTCAAAACTGAGCGGAGGTTTTTTCATGATTGAGAGGGGTGAACATAAGGATATGGAAAGAGGAAAAGGAACAAACATAGTACGGACAGTGTTTCTTGTTGTCATCACACTGTTCATATCTCTTTGTGCCGCGGCATATGTCAGTGGAGAAGAATTAAATCCTCTGCCCCCGTTACCCATTTTTCCTGAAAATCCCGTTACGCCGGAAAAGGTGGAACTGGGGAAAAAACTGTTTTTTGACAGGAGACTCTCAGGTGACGGCACCATGACTTGTGCAACATGCCATAATCCTGAAACAGGCTATTCCGACTCGCTTCCCCTGTCGCTCAGCTACCCCACAACGAGAAACTGGCGAAATGCCGCAGCGATCATAAATCTCGCCTATAATGACGTCTTTTTCTGGGACGGCAGGGCCACGAGCATGGAAGAGCAGGCGCTCTTCCCGGTGATGAGCGCCTTTGAGATGAATCAGAACCTTGACTTTCTGGAAGAAGAACTCAAGGAAGTGCCGGAGTATGTTGAGGAATTTCAGGACATATTCGGAGGGGAGATCACCAGAGAGCGGATAGGCATGGCACTGGCAGCTTTTCAGAGGACAATTACTTCAAAGGATGCCCCCCTTGATAATTACCTGAGAGGTGACAAGGCGGCCCTGAGCGAGATGCAGCGGAAGGGCTATGAAATATTTACAGGCAAGGGGAAGTGCGTTACCTGTCACAACGGTCCCAACATGACAAACAACAAGTTTTATAATATTGGCGTTCCTGAGAACCCTGATGTGCTCAATGACGAAAGGGTAGCAGCAACGCGCAGGTTTACTGCCAAGGTGTCGGGATATAAGGCGTACCGGACGCTCACGGAAGACCCCGGGAGGTATCTGGTCACAAAGGACCGCGCGGACTGGAAGGCATTCAAGACACCGTCACTGAGGGAAGTTGCCTTGACAGGCCCGTATATGCACAACGGTGTTTTTGATACGCTTGAGAGCGTCATTGATTTCTTTAATAAGGGCGGGGGGGATGATCCAAATAAAACGTCCCTGTTGCAGCCGCTGGATTTGGCTGAAGATGAGAAGAAGGCCCTCGAAGTATTCCTGAGAGAAGCACTCAGGGGTGATCTGGAAATAGTCAAGATGCCGGAGGTGCCATGAGTTCTGAAATAAGACCCTATTTGAAAGAAGTCAATGAACTGTATGAAAAGATCTGTGAGTTTGAATCACGGGTAAGCCTGAAATATTCCTACAATCCGGTGGAAGGGGCGCATCACTATATCAAAGAAGACATTGATACCGTGATGGATGCATTATCAGCGGGCCTTGATTTTACAACCCCGGAACTTGAGGAGCTTAATGAGGCAATGCATGCAGACAGGATCGACTTTATGCGCATCAGGAGCGATAAGGAGGAAATCCCGGAAGATGAATTTCAGCTCCTCTATATCATGAGCAGGCCTTATTTTAAATCATTGAAGATTGTCATGAATATGGACAATATGTTCTGGCAGGACGGTAAATGCCCTGTCTGCAGCGCAGTTCCGGCCCTGTCACTCCTTGCAAAGGAATCTCAGAGGAAATATTTCTGTTCTTTTTGCGGTACCGAGGGGTATTATATGAGAATTGGCTGTCCGGGCTGTTTGAGCGAAAACCCCCGGGACATTACGATCATTACCCTTGAAGGAGAAGAAGGAATGAGGGCGGATACATGTGAAAAATGCAAGACCTATTACAAGACCTTTGAAGGTCCAATGGCAGATGATCATTCTCCTGATTCTCTTGATATAATGAGCATACCAATAGACATTGTCGTGCAGGAAAAGGGGTTTCATCGATGTTCTCCGAATCCTGTAGGAATTCGTAAGATGTCCTGAAGCTCCTTGCCGCTGTGCATGGAGAACCTTCGCTGGGAGGGATAATACAACGGAAATGAAAGATCTGCTTGGAAGAGAAGAGGCCATACTCGTGGAACGGGCGCTGCAACTCCTTCAGAAGCAGCAGTTGAAGATCTTGGGAACCGAAACCGTCCCCATTGAGAGGGCCTACGGAAGGGTGCTGTCAGAGGACATTGTCTCGCCTGAAAACCTTCCGGGATTTACGCGCTCCACGATGGACGGATATGCCGTTAATTCGGCTGATACCTTCGGCGCGTCGGAAACCATGCCGGTATATCTTGAGGTCAAAGGCCAGATACTCATGGGGGAAAAAACCGGCCTTTCACTTCAGAGGGGAGAAACAGTGCAGATTCCAACGGGCGGCATGCTCCCTGAAGGGGCTGATGCGGTTGTCATGTTTGAGTACACGAACAGTGTTGATGAGAACATGGTCGAGATAATGAAGACAGTATCGCATAATGAAAATGTAATCGGGGCAGATGAGGATGTTAAGGAAGGAGCGACTGTTTTTAAAAGCGGACAGAGGCTCAGGCCACAGGACACAGGCGCCCTCGCCGGGCTGGGCATTCTCAGGATCGATGTATTTAAAAGGCCGGTGGTTGCAATTATCGGGACAGGGGATGAAGTCGTGCCTCCGGACAGACCATTGTCAGCAGGCCAGGTGCGGGACGTCAATTCATACAACCTTGCAGGACTGATTTCCGGCTGTAATGCTGATCCCCTTAAGATGGGGATAGTAAGGGATGAACTGGGGCCTTTGAGAAAGGTCGTTCAGGAGGCTGTCTCCGGATCAGATATGGTGCTTATCACAGGAGGGAGTTCTGTAGGAACAAAAGACTATACATCACAGGTCATTGACGGGCTTGGTAATCCGGGGGTCCTTTTTCATGGCGTTGCCATGAAGCCCGGCAAGCCGCTCATCGGCGGAATGAATGACGGAGTGCCGATTTTCGGCCTGCCCGGTCATCCTGCAGCAATAACCGTATGCTTTGAGACCTTTGTCGAACCTCTTCTCATAAGAATGTCCGGTGAAAAAAACCGTTCTCATCTCCCTGCACGACGGACACTGAAGGCCCTTTTCAGCAGAAACCTGTCGTCTTCAGCAGGACGGGAGGAGCACATAAGAGTTTCTGTTGAAAAGAGAAATGGCGCCCTCTGGGCAGTGCCTGTACTGGGCAAGTCGGGCCTTGTCAGGACGCTTGTTCATGCTGACGGGATCGTTATTGTTCCGATGAATACATCGGGGCTTTATGAGGGGGAAGAGGTGGAAGTGAGGCTGTTTAAATAAAATCGATTCACGTCATACGTTATGCGTTAAACATAAAAAGAATGCAGATCAGTGCATCGTACATAATTACATAACGTATAACATATAACGTATACCGTATACCGTATAACGCATACAATACCATGCTTTTCACAAGAAGAATATACCAGACCAGTACACGTCTTGAGGACGCAAATAAGGTCTGGCTTGATTATATCGGGAGACTTGGACCGGTTGAATGCGAAGAAATTTCCGTGATAGATTCCCTTGGCAGGATAACTGCCGGGGCAGTTCAGGCCAGGATATCATCACCTTTTTATCATGCCTCTGCCATGGACGGGTATGCTGTCCGGTTTCATGACACCCTGGGGGCATCGGAGACAATGCCTGTGCAGCTCAAACTCCATGAACAGGCTGTCCCTGTCAACACCGGCGATCCCCTTCCTGAAGGGTGCAATGCAGTCATCATGGTTGAAGATGTTATTCTGACAGAAGATTCTGTAGAAATAATCTCTCCGACCACTCCCTATAAGCATGTGAGGACAGTCGGAGAAGATGTTGTGCAGACAGAACTGATCCTTCCGGAAAACCACCTTATCAGGCCCGTTGATATCGGGGCAATGCTTTCGAGCGGAAATTATACGATTAAA
>JBFKMY010000239.1:0-4177 GCA_041629615.1 Thermodesulfovibrionia bacterium
CCCTGCTTCTTTTTATCACTGCCGCGGTTACGGACATCCTCGACGGACTTATTGCACGGATAACGAAACAAATTACGGATTTCGGGAAAATACTCGACCCTGTTGCGGATAAATTTTTTTTAATCACCTCTTTTATACTGATGAGTTATATAGGGTTGATTCCCGCATGGCTTGCCATAATTGTCATCAGCAAAGATCTCATTGTGGTCACCGGCTGCTTTATTATTTATTTTGTCACTGATAATTTAACCATTGAACCCAGTTTTCTGGGTAAGTGCTCAAGTGCATTGCAGTTTGTCCTGATCGGACTGGTCATTTTGTCACGGAATATAAAAAACGGCATACAGGTCCCGGATGCCCTGTTCATCGTAGTCGCCGTATTGACCGCATCAGCAGGAATTCATTACGTATACAAAGGGATATCTGAAAATACTTAAGAGAGCGAAAACAAATCAACATTATGTATGCAGTTATCACCCATATTAATGAAGGAACCATTGCACAGGACACAGGACTTGAAAAGGGAGATGTCCTGGTCAGTCTGAACGGTCACGCGATAAGGGATGTAATAGACTACATGTATTATTCCAAAGACGAACGCCTTGAAATAAAAGTCAGGCGCGGCAGAAAATCACTCACATTCAGGATAAAAAACAGGGACAATTCTCCTCTCGGAATTGAACTGAAATCATTCAGGACAAAAACGTGCAGGAACAAATGCATCTTCTGTTTTGTAGACCAGCTTCCCCGGGGGCTGAGAAAACCGCTCTATCTGAAGGATGACGACTACCGCATGTCTTTCCTGTTCGGCAATTACATAACGCTCACAAATGTGTCTGTAAAAGATAAAAACCGCATTATTGAGCAGAAACTCAGCCCTCTGTATGTTTCGGTGCATTCAACAAATAATGATATAAGAAGGAAAATGCTTGGCAACCCGAAAGCGCCTGATATTCTTAAGGAACTGCAGGACCTCACGGCAGCGAAAATCAGAATTCATGTCCAGATAGTCCTCTGCCCCGGGTTCAATGACGGTGAGGATCTTTCCCATACGATAAAAGACCTCCAGAAATTTTATCCCTATGTTTCATCTATAGCGGTCGTGCCGGTGGGACTGACCAAACACAGGAAAGGAAGTATCAGACCTGTCGAAAAAGATGATGCCGTAAAAATAGTTGAAAGGGTGAAACAGTTCAGGCAAAGATGCAGGCGGCGTCACGGTGATCCGCTCGTACACCTTGCTGATGAGTTTTATCTGAAGGCGGAACACCCTTTCCCTCCTATCAAGGATTACGGCGATCTCCCGCAGATAGAAAACGGGGTGGGTCTGATTTCCCTGTTCCTCCATGGTGCAAAAAAAATTAAACTTCCGAAAAAGATTCAGCCCGTAAAAGCAGCTGTCATTACGGGAGTATCATTTATGCCGTACCTTGAAGACTATGCGAAAAAATTACGTACGATCGACGGGCTGAGTCTTGATGTATTTAAAGTGAACAATACATTCTTCGGACCATCCGTTACCGTGGCAGGGCTGCTTGCCGGAAAGGACATTCTGAAATCAGTTGTGGGCAAATCAAAAGCAGACTGCCTGCTGATACCCAATGTAATGCTCAGGCACGGATCGGATATGTTTCTGGACAATGTGACCCTGGACGATATCGGAGAAAGCCTCGGGATGTACGTAACGACCATAGAACCGACTCCGGAGGGTATTTTAAAGGGGATAGCTAATGAATGTAAGCGGAAAGACTAGGATAGCAGCCCTCTTTGGATGTCCGGTGGAGCACACGCTGTCACCCTTAATGCATAATGCTGCGTTTAAATCCCTGGGGCTTGACATGTGTTACGTCCCGTTCAGGGTCACACCTGAAGCCTTACCGGACGCTGTTCAATCCATCAGGAGCTTAAACATGCTCGGCGTCAATATTACGGTGCCCCATAAAGAGAACGTCATCCCACTGCTTGACAAAGTCAATGAGGAAGCGGCCTTCATCGGTGCGGTAAATACTATTACCAATTCGGACGGGGTCCTTACGGGCTACAACACGGACGGCAGGGGCTTTATGCGATCATTATCTGAAGAGGGTGTCTCTATCAAGGGGAAAAACATTTTGATCATCGGGAGCGGAGGCGCGTCGCGGGCCATTAGTTATTACCTGAGTGAGACATCGTCTACGCTGTCTTTATATGATATTGACCGGTCCAGGGCGGAAAAACTGGCATCAGACCTGAGTGCTCTGCGCAGCAACGTTTTGTTTGCAGGAACCATTAAACATGCAGGGCACCCTGACATTATAATAAATGCAACCCCTCTCGGACTCAATCACAACGACCCCCTCCCTGTAGACCCTGAGCGCATTACGTCCGGCATGGTCATATGCGACCTCGTTTATCGAAAGACAAACCTCTTAAAGGAAGCTGAGCAAAAAGGCGCAAAAACCATTGACGGCTCCGGTATGCTTCTCTGGCAGGGTGCTCTTGCGTTTGAACTCTGGACAGGAATGGAGCCGCCCGTTGATGTTATGCGTGATATGCTTGTCTCGGGTATTCGCTGAGTGATGAATCATTGTGTTTCATGCTTTAATCCATTATCGCAGAATACACACAATTCTTCCTGCTGAGCTTTGCCTTGTACAGGGCATCATCTGCCTGCTTTACTACAAATTCCCAGCTGATTTCATTCGCCTTTGTCTGGTTAAAAGACGCAACTCCGCAGCTTACCGTCACGATCCGGAGGTCGCTTTTCCGATGCGCGATCCCTAAACTGTATACTGAAGCCCTGAGATATTCTGCAACCTTAAGGGCATCGGCATGGTTCTGCTCCGGAAGAATCACAATAAACTCTTCGCCGCCCCACCGGAAAATTTCATCGGTCCTTCTTAAGGATGCCTTCATGGTATTTGTAACGGAAATGAGGACATAATCACCCTGCTGATGGCCATAGGTGTCGTTGTAGAGCTTAAAATTGTCGATATCGCAAATAATTACACTGTAGGGATGGTTGTATCTCAAGGAATGCAAATGAACTTTTTCTATCCTTTTCTGGAAACTCCTCCGGTTTGATATCTGTGTTAAAGGATCAATATGGACGAGTATGTTGAGTCTGTCGTTCAGATCCTGAAGCTCTTTATGCTTGTTCTGCAGAAGTACCATCATGTTATTAAAACTCTCTCCAATAATGTTGATCCTGTCGTTAAATGCATGCTGGTAAACTTCACACTTCCTGCAGTCGCCGAATTTTAATGCAAACTGGCCCTGTACGATGCCACCACAGAAAGTGCCGGCAGTCTGCCAGCACCTGAGGTCTTCCGCCATATAACTGGGACAATTCGTTTTCGTGCATTTCTTGAACTCCCAGCACTTGAGAAGTGTGGTATGGTCATTATCATATCTCACGTGAAAGCTTCCATGTGCAATGACCTCATCGATACTTTCTGTTATTTTCTGCTGTGCTTCCTCCAGTTCAGTGTTGTATTTCTTGATTTCAGAATTTTTCAGATCTATGATGCTGTCCGCTTTTTTAATAATCATCTGCCAGATAAAAAAAAGCACTCCCATTGACAGGGCAAATAATGTGAAAATCGTATATCCCCCTGTTTTTGCAGTGTCAAATATTTTCGTGACGTCCTTATACACTTCAAATGCCCCTACAACGCTTCCCGGAGAGGTCATGCTCTCATTGCCTGAATAAATCGGAAGATAAATCTCGAGGACGTCTAGTTCATATTTTTTGCCATTCTCTGTTTCCTCCCCGTCCGCCGTTCTCGGATGTTTTGTCAGCTGCGATGCAATGTGACCGTTGAGTGCCTGTTTAAGTTTATCGTGGGTATTCTTTGTGCCGGCATTCCCGGAGTCGGTGGAGTAGATAGCCATGCCGTTTCTGTTAAATATCTTGATGTGTAAGATATCGGAAAACTCCGATATATAGCCGGTAATATTTCGGTCCAGTTTCTCGTAATCCGGCGAACCCTTCATAATGCCTGAGCCGTTGTTTGCGTCCAGCTCGGAAACTATATATGCATCCTGAACACGATTGCTCAGCTGCCGTGTGAATTCTTCGGCTGAAGAAATTGCGTAATTGATCAAAAGGTTTTTTTCGTGGGTTATAAATACGATGCCTAATATGATCGACAGTAACACAAAAAATGCAATGCTGTATAAAGTGAAATACTGGCGC
>JBFKMY010000240.1:0-4170 GCA_041629615.1 Thermodesulfovibrionia bacterium
CCCTCCAGACTTATGCCCCCTTGAATTTCTATTTTATCCATGTTGCCTGGACAATCCTTTGAATACCACCATAATCCTCCCGGGTACCGATATCTGTATATCCGGCGTCTTCAAACAAATTCACAACGTCATGTGCACACCCGGCGCCAAGTTCAAGCATGAGTATACCACTGTCTGCGAGAAATGTACGGGCCCCGGGAATAATGCCCCGGTAAAAGTCCAGTCCATCGGTCCCGCCGTCAAGGGCATTGACAGGTTCCCAGTCCCTTATTTCAGGCTGGAGGGTTTGTATCTCTTTCGTTCTGATATATGGCGGGTTTGCGATGATAAAGTCAAACACGCTTTTGTTCCTGAACGGTTCAAAGAGATGTCCGGCAACAAATTCTGCACTATAAATTGCATTTATTTCTGCATTGCGCCGTGCAAAGCACAGGGCTGTATGCGAAATATCAGTCCCGAATACCTTTGCTTCCGGAAATGCCCTTGCCAGTGAAAGGGCCAGACATCCACTCCCCGCGCATAAATCCAGGATTGTAAATCTCCCCCTGCTGATCGCTGGCCGCTGACTGCTAATGGCTTTGATCGCATGCTCCGCCATAAGCTCTGTTTCAGGACGGGGTATTAAAACTCCCTTACCAACGATTAATTTCAATTCGAGGAAAGGAGTATACCCGAGAATATACTGCAGAGGTTCACACCGGGTCCTTCTTTCGACCATTGTATCAATGGCCCGCATCTGCCTGTCATCAATATCAGGATTATTGCTGTAAAGATCAACGAGATCAACATTGAGGCCCTGCATGACAAATAGCTCAGCCGCCTTGTCCGGCCCGTCAATCCCCCTGGAGAGAAGGAGCTTTGCTATGTCCTGCATTTTTTCGAGTGCTTTCATTTTACAAGCCATCAGCGTTCAGCTATCAGCCTTGGCAGTTAGTGTATTCACTGATTGCTGATAGCTGACCGCTGCCTTTATATATTCTTCAGTTTCTCTGTCTGAAAATGGGTGGTGAGGCTGTCAATGAGCTCGTCAAGGTCACCCTCGAGGATCAAATGAAGTTTATGGAGCGTCAGATTTATCCTGTGGTCTGTTACCCTGTTCTGCGGGAAGTTATAGGTCCTGATTCTTTCGCTGCGGTCACCTGAGCCAACCTGTGACTTTCTCTGCTGGGCCCGCTCTTTTTCCTGGCTTTCCAGTTCAAGGTCATAGAGCCGTGAGCGCAAGACCTTGAGCGCCTTTTCCCTGTTTTTTATCTGGGACCTGCTGTCCTGGCATTGAACGACCAGACCCGTTGGTTCATGGACTATTCTGACAGCGGAATATGTTGTATTTACCCCCTGTCCTCCGGGGCCGGACGCACAATAGGTATCAACCCTTAAGTCTTTCTCTTCTATTTTCAGGTCAACCTCTTCAGCCTCGGGCAGCACCGCAACAGTCGCTGCTGATGTATGGATTCTGCCCGACGTCTCCGTAGTCGGGACCCTCTGGACACGGTGGGTGCCGCTTTCGTATTTCAGACGGCTGTAGGCCCCCTTTCCCTGAATTGATGCAATGACTTCCTTTACCCCGCCAACCCCCGTGGAATTCATGTCCATTATCTCCACCTTCCATCGTTTGTATTCCGCATACTTGCTGTACATCCTGAAAAGGTCAGCTGCAAACAGCCCGGCTTCGTCTCCTCCGGTCCCTGCCCTTATCTCAAGGAGGATGTTCTTTTCATCACGGGGGTCCCTTGGGACAAGCATTAATTTCAAATCATTTTCCACCTCAGGCTTCTTCTCTCTCAACTCTTCAAGTTCAAGTTCCGCAAGCTCTCTCAGTCCGTCATCTTCGGGTGTTTTCAGTATCTCCTCAGCGTCACGTATTCCGGACAGGATTTTTTTGTACTCCCTGATCTTGTTTACAATCTCCTCAAGATCGGCCTGCTCTTTTGAGTATTTCTGGCTTTTTGTGTAGTCAGAAAAGACCTCGGGATCGGACAAAATTTCCGTCAGTTCATTATACTTAATCTCAATTTCTTCAAGTTTATCCAATAACATTATTTTTGCTCTCCTGCCACTGTTTCCTTTTCGGGTCCATGTTCAGCACTTCCTTTAAGGCCTCAATTGCCACCTCTATCTGGGCGCGTGACGGTATCCCCGTTGTGAGCTTCTGCAGCCACAATCCCGGCATTGCCATTGTCCGGACAAAGGGATTATTCAGTTTTTTTGATGAAAACTTGATAAATTCATAGGACAGTCCCGCAATAAAGGGCATGAGGAAGAACCGCGATATAAATTTTTCAAAAAAGGTCCAGTCCTTGGGAATAAGTGAAAAGACAAGGACGCTTAAGAGCATTACCATAATCAGGAAACTGGTGCCGCACCGGGGATGCAGTGTGCTGTATTTGTCCGCATTTTCCGGCGTAAGAGCAACGCCTGCCTCGAACGCATGCACAACCTTATGCTCCGCACCATGATACTGAAAAACCCTCTTTATGTCCTGACTCATGCTGATGGCAAGGATGTATATGAGAAATACCAGTACCCTTGCCAGCCCGTCCACTACATTAAAAAGAAGAGAATTATTATTAATTGTATGAAAAAGAATTCCTAAAAGCTTTGTCCCGTACAGTGGCAGAAGCAGGAACAAAGAAATCCCGATAACAAATGCCGCCACAACCGTCAGGCCCAGGGAAAACGATGTGGGCTTCTCCTCCTCATGTCCTGATGCTTCGGCAGAATACATGAGGGCCTTGATCCCGATGGAAAGGGCCTGAAAAAGGGCAACTACTCCCCTTATCAGGGGCCACTTCAGGGGCTTCGGCATTTCCCGGATATTTTCTTTTTTCAGGACAATCTCCTTCTCAGGGGACCTGACGGCAACGGTATAAAAATTGCCCGACCTCATCATTACTCCTTCTATTACTGCCTGTCCGCCGATATCACTCATTTCTTTAACCCTTTTCTCTTTGTTATCCCCCTTATCTGTTCTTAGACAAACGGGGAGTCTGACGCGCTGTCCTGACAGCGCAATAAAAAAAGGGAAACCCGCCGCATATGAGTTTGTAAAAAGCGCGCGTTTCCCTTAAAGCCCAGCTAATTTTTATGTTTGGCGTATTTCTTCTTGAACTTCTCAACCCTTCCTTCAGCATCAAGCAGTTTCTGCTTCCCGGTAAAAAAGGGATGACACTGGGAACATATATCGACATGTATGGACTTCTGTGTAGATACCGTGGTAAAGGACTCTCCACAGGCGCATACAGCCTTGACTTCTTGCATTTCTGGATGAATTTTTTCTTTCACAGTTACCTCCGAATATTAAATATAGCAAAGGGAGGGAGGATTTTGCAATAGTCTCCATGCTTCTCAACATTTAAACAATTTCGCGAATAATACCGGTATTAACCATTTTTAATAGACCTGTCAGAGATTTCATGATATATATATAGGTAAGAGAAGTTTTGTGTTCAGGAGAGAGCGGTTATGCACCAAAGACACACCGAGAGGATGCCTATTAATCTTTCAGCACGGTTTCCCTGTGCCAACTCATTCTGCCCGGGGACTATCACCGATCTCTCAGAGAGCGGCCTGTTTATCAGCACAGATTTATGTTTTCCCATTGATGCAAAAATTGACGTCCTTATCAGACTGAAAAATGAAATATTAAAGCTCCCGGTAAGAATTGTGCGGATAGTGAAGTCAGGCTATAAATATTCGGGAATGGGCGTCAGGATTTTATCGATACCACAGCAATATTTGGAGTTTGTCATTAAACTCCACCTTAATGAAGAGCGCTGAACTCCCTCCTTTTCTTTATTAAGCATTTTTTCCCCTGTCACTAATCGGTAATTCAAATCACAGAATCCCTGCGCACAACGTACTACAGTATAAGGAGTGAGGAGGCTAATATGAAGATTCTTTCGATCATTTTAACAATCCTTGTCATCGGTTCTTTTTCCCTGTGCCTGGCAGCTGACTCCACGGTCAGGGAGGCATATTCTTTATATCATAAGGGAGAAAAAGATGCTGCTATCATACTGGTAAAAGAGAGGGTCCGGGAAAATCCGGACCCCGGAGCCTATTATTTTCTGGGGTATGCCTACTATGAGATGAAGGAGATGGAAAGCGCAATGACGTACTTCAGCAAAGCCTACCACCTCAGGTCTTTCTACAGTCCAATGTCTTTAAAGG
>JBFKMY010000241.1:0-4165 GCA_041629615.1 Thermodesulfovibrionia bacterium
AACGCGATAGCAGCTGTCTGTGCGTTTCTGAGTGCAGGGACCCTTTTCTTCATACCTTTCAGTAATGCTGCCGGACATATCTTTGCGTTGTTGCTTTTCATTTTCCTGTTCTGCAACATACGGTGGTGGAATTTTATGCGCAAGGAGGCAGGGTTTATTTTTTCAATGAAAGCGCTTTTCTTAAACTATATTTTAGGTATTGATATTATCATTGCGACTCTGTACGGAGTAGCCACCTATCCTTCCCGTAAAAAGACAATGGTTCAAGGATAATCCCTGTTCATCAATGAAAAATGATTTAGTTGTATTAAGCTACGCAAATGCCAGTCCCTTCCCGTATCATGCGTGGACTCCTCTGGCGATCCTCTCGTTGGGGGCATATCTTGAAAAGCACGGCATCAGTGTTGAATATTTTGACGAAAGGATCCATAGGAAGGAACACTTCAGAGATCTTGTAAAGAGAAAGCCGCTGCTGATAGGTCTTTCCACAATGACCTGTTTTCAGATAAAAAATACCCTTGATCTTGCAGCTGCAGCCCGTTTTATTAACCCGGACATCCCTCTTGTCTGGGGCGGCACCCATCCTTCCATGATGGCTGAGCAGACCCTTGAGTCAGACATGGTTGATTTTGTTATCAAGGGTGAGGGTGAGCAGACCCTCCTGGAACTTGTTCTGGCAATGCAGGAAGGCAGGCAGGAATTTGGCGGCATAAACGGCCTTGGCTGGAAAAAGGACGGCGGGATTGTGCTCAACGGGGACAGGGATTTCCTTG
Organism: Thermodesulfovibrionia bacterium; assembly: GCA_041629615.1. Taxonomy (GTDB): domain Bacteria; phylum Nitrospirota; class Thermodesulfovibrionia; order UBA6902; family UBA6902; genus JBFKMY01. Next base: position 774 of record JBFKMY010000241.1, read on the forward strand.
ATATTGAGGAACTGCCTTTCCCCTATGACGGCAAAGGAAAAGCGATATTATTGGAGTACATAAGAAGATCCGGTGATACCCTGGAGAACATCGGATATGAATCTTCAAGGGGATGCCCCCATAAATGCGGATTCTGCTATAACGTATATTTCCATAAGAATGTATGCAGGGTAAAGAGCACGGAAAAGATCAGGGAAGAGCTTCTCAAACTGAAAGCCCTGGGTGTGAACAAGATGACTTTTTATGATGACACCTTTCTTGCCGGCAGGAAGAGTGCAATGCTGGAGATCCTCGAACTTCTTAAGGAGCTGGAATTTAAGTGGATAGCCAATGTGAGGATCAATACATTTGATGCCGAGCTAATTAATAAGTTTAAGGAAAGCGGGTGTGTGTATATCTTTTTTGGGGTTGAATCGCCGGATGATGAAGTTCTTAAATATATCCACAAGGGACAGAACAGGAAAATGATCGATAAAGGGATTGAAGTTGCGTCAAAGGGAGACATACCGACCCTTTACTCCCTCTTGATCGGCCTGCCCGGTGAGACTGAGGAGCAGATGAACAGGACCCTCGATTTTGCGGATGAGATACGCAGGCGACACCCCGGAGCAGAAGTCCCCATACAGCCCTATGTCCCGCTGCCCGGCACCAAACTCTATGAGGACGCCCTGAACCACGGATTTAAACCACCGACACATCTTGAGGGATGGAAAAACTTTACGAATGACGAAGTCAGAAACCCCTGGATACGGGACCCAAAGCTCCTGAACGCTATTTATATCAACTCTTTTCTTGCCTTTCGCTATGACAGGTTTCTGAAGAATTTCTGGAGTAGAATCGTATTCGGCCCCCTGCATGCACTTTCGCTGTGGAGATGGAAGCATCGCAATTACAAATGCTTTGTAGAACTTTATTTATATCTCGCGTACAAGCGGATGGGCAGATTTTTTATCATTCTGGAAAAGATGATAAAGAATAAATAAGTTCAATAGTTCAGAAGTGCTAATGAGAACAACAAAGTATACCTGAAGTGCTTTTGCACTCTTGCTCTTTTGCACTCAGACACTGTTTTGACATTTGGACTTTGTCATTTGACATTTGTAATATATATGCATGTCTACTATTTCCATACTCCCCGATCTGCTCATCAATAAAATAGCCGCCGGAGAAGTCATCGAGCGGCCTGCTTCCATTGTAAGAGAATTGGTAGACAATTCAATTGACGCAGGAGCGTCGAAGATAGAAGTCGAAGTCCTTCATGGGGGGAAGAAATATATAAAGGTATCTGACAACGGCAGCGGCATGGAAAAAGAAGATGCGCTGCTCTGTTTTGAAAGGCATGCGACAAGCAAGATTCATTCTGAAGATGACCTCTTTCATTTATCGACCCTCGGCTTCAGGGGTGAGGCGCTTTCCTCCATTGCATCAGTGTCAAAAGTGACGCTTACGACAGCAAAGGACACCTCAGGTACCGGCACACGTATTGACATTGGAGCAAGCCGGAAAAAGGAGATTTCCGAGGCCCCCCCGGTTAAGGGAACTTCAATTGAAATCAGAGACATTTTTTACAATACCCCTGCAAGAAGGAAATTCCTGAAGACCGTTCCCACAGAGCTTTCCCATGTGATTGAAACGGTAATTCAGAAGGCCTTTGCATATCCGCACATAGCATTTTCCCTTTTCCATAATAACAGGGAAGTATTAGATGCCCCTGCTGCATCTGACCTCAGAGAGCGGCTGGCCCAGCTCTACGGGGAAGAGATGGCTGGAGAATTCATTGATGTGATGAAAGAGTCCAGGGCGATACAGATATCAGGATTCACCTCTTCACCTGACGTTACAAGGGCGGCAAGGAGTCATCAGCTGATTTTTGTCAATAACCGTCCGGTAAAAAATCCAACGGTGAACCACGCCGTGTATCATGCGTACCGGGACGTTCTTTCAAGGGACCGGCATCCGGCGTACTTCCTGTTTCTTGAAATCGACCCGGAGAGAGTTGATGTCAATGTCCATCCTGCCAAGCGGGAAGTGAAGTTTGAAAGGCCTGATGATATCCACCGGTTTGTCGGGGCGGCCGTTTATGAGGCATTAAACCCCGGAGTTGAAGTCGATGTATCTCTGCCGTCAGCAATGCAGGGACGGGGATTTCAGCGCCCGCCCGCGTATCAATACCCGGGGCAGGACAGCGGTATGGTCAGTGAACCCGTTTCAGCCATGTCCGGTAACACACAGACAGATTTTTTTACCTCAGGTATTGCTTCTGACGTTCCAACATTTTTTCACATCGGTGAATCTTTTATCGCAACAGTGAATGACCGGGGACTGGTGATTATTGACCAGCATGCTGCCCATGAGAGAATTATGTATGAAAAATACCTCAGGAAGGTATCAATTGAAACTGACCCTCTGTTCCTTCCGCTCAGAATTGAACTGCCTGTAAAGGAATTTAATCTGATAATAAGGCACAAGGGTGTCCTTAAAAGCCTTGGTCTTGACCTTGAAGAGTTCGGAGGCAACAGCATAATAGTCAGGGCCCTGCCAAAGGAGCTGAAAAAGGCTGACATGAAGGGGCTTCTTCTGGACGTATCAGCCGGCATTCTGGAGGAAGAGACAGACGGCATCAAAGGGGAACAGATTGAAGATACACTCATAAAGAACATAGCTGCGAGACTGGCCTGCCACAGGTCCGTAAGGGGCAGCGAGCACCTTAGCGGGGAAGAACTCACAAGAATGATGTCTGATCTCAATAAGGCCCGCGAACCTGATAAATGCCCTCACGGACGGCCCACAAGAATTTTCCTGTCAATGGATGATCTTAATAAAATGTTTAAGAGAAAATAGAGGTCCGCAGGACAGGCGGGGTGCCTGTCCTTCAGAGCATGATGAAACCTGCACATGTTCATAGTGTTATCATAATCCTCGGCCCCACCGGGGTTGGGAAAACCGGCCTGTCCATTCAGCTGGCAAAGGCCTTCAAGACGGAGATTATCAGCGCTGACTCCATGCAGGTCTACCGATATATGGATATAGGAACTGCCAAGCCGTCCGCCCGCGAATTGAAAATGGTCCCCCATCATTTAATTAACATACTCTCTCCTGATGAGACGTTCAGTGCCGGGGTATTCAAGGAAAAGGCGACAGAAATAATAAATAAATTGCACGCTCATCACAAGGTCCCTGTTATTGCCGGAGGGACCGGTCTCTACATCAGATCATTAACCGGAGGTCTTTTTGACGGTCCCGGCGCTGATGAAACAGTAAGGACAGCATTGAGGGAAGAAGAAAAGCGTAAAGGGAAAGGGTATCTCTATCATCTGCTGGAGCGAACTGATCCTGAAGCAGCCGGGAAGATAGCCTCAAATGACCTCCGGAGAATTATACGGGCACTTGAA
>JBFKMY010000242.1:0-4149 GCA_041629615.1 Thermodesulfovibrionia bacterium
ACATATTTTCTTGTGGACACCTTTGCCGAAAGGAGGACAACCACCGGACAGCGGGCCCCTGCTGCGATATTAAAGGCGCTGACAGGAAGACGGGCCTTTTCTCCCATTAAATTTATTTCTGCCGTGCTGTGTCCATAGCTGCGGTCTCCCATTATAGAAACAATACTGCCCTCATCTATTGCCTTCATTATTTCTATAACACCGCCGAGATTGCTGTCGGGGGAAATAATCTTCACCCTGTCGTCTGTTCTGCCAACATTCAGTGATTCCCTGACTGCTGCATTTTCTTCACGTGACATCAGCAGATAGACCGTCTTCTCCAGCTTGTGCAAAGCAGTCATGGCAACCTGCCAGTTGCCGACATGGGCAGTCAGCAGGATGATGCCCTTTTCTGAATCGTTTAAAAGGCTTTTTATTCTATCATATCCCCGAAGTTCTATGTCAAATTGACCGGGCCCTGAAACGACGTAATACCGGTCAATCAGGCTCTTCCCCTGACTGATAAATAACAGGTAGACCGTATAGAGTTTACGGATCCTGCTGTATGATCTGAAACGTCTCTGAACATAGGCCATGGATGCCGATACTGCTGCCCGGTCGAAAATAAGATAATAGAGGCACACAACGTACAGCAGTCTGTATGCCCCTGAAAGTCCGACTGCTTTCAGGGCGGTCCGGAAAAACCAGAACCCTAAAGCATTTCCTCTTTTTTTGCTCCTCATTGATTCCTTTTCAAGGTCCTATCGTCCTGTAAAACATGAATGACCTGACCACGCCTCCCGGGATTATTCATTAACAGCAATCCGGTCTTTTATCAGTAGTGCTGAAAAATAGGTAATACAGGCCACCAGCATGGCCCCGAGCGGTGCGATTATTAATGATCCCAGCAGCCATTCCAGCAGCCGGTCTGAAAACTGGACAAAAACAGTTTCAAATGAGATATGCGTCAGCCATTGCCCGTTTCTCATGAAATATCCCACTTCAATACATAGTGCCGGGACAAAGGGCGGCATACAGAGATGCTGAACGTTGACCGCAACTATCCTGTTCAGATTCAGCCTCGTGGCAACGTAGAGAATTACAATAGTATGCATGAACAGCAGCGGGAGCACTCCAAGAAAGGTCCCCACTGCCGCTGACAGTGCAAGTCCACCCGGCGTCGCATTTTCTTTTAACAGCATCATGAGAAATTTCCGCGGGTGGCGCATCATACTGAAATCGAACTTTTCCCTCCTGACCAGTTTCCTGTGTTTCAGCGGAAGGAGCCGTCTGGCAACAAGCATGGCATGGGTGTGGGATATGCGCAGGTTGTCCAGAAAAGGTCTGAAACTGGAAACCCTTTTGCCCGGCTCAGGATAGATGACCTCAACGGAAACGGTCTTGATACGCAAACCCGCCCATACTGCCTTTGCGAGGACCTCCGCCTCAAAGTCATAATGTGATCCCCTGAATTTCATGCGGTTCAGAAAGGCAACGGGGTAGGCGCGAAAACCGCTCTGGCAGTCATCTGCCTGCACGCCCGTTTCCACGCGCAGCCAGAGGTTGGCAAACCTTCTGCCGAAACGGCTTTTCCCGGGCACATTCTCCGTATCAAAATTCCTTGAACCTATTATTATTGCCGGGTCATTATCATCAAGCACAGGGATAAACTTTCTTATATCTTGAGGGTTGTGCTGCCCGTCTGCATCTATTGTTATCATGAAGCGTCCGCCCTGCTCCTCAATGTACCTGGATGCCGTCATGATCGCCTTCCCCTTGCCAAGATTATTCCCGTGTTTCAGGACGACGACATCCATTTCAGACAGGAGTGCTGCGACATCCTCATCGGTGCTTCCGTCATCAACAACAACAACCTGCTTCAGGAGGGAAAGACAGCCGGAAACAACGTCTTTAACAGTGTCCCTGTTGTTAAAAACAGGGACCGCACACCAGAGGGAATCAATCCTGTCAGAATCATTTTGCATGACGCTTTCTTGCAGCCGGCTGTTTCCTGTCGGGAAGAAGCATTTCCCACAGTGTTCCGATATATCCCATCTTATGGAGCATCCTCAAACTGTTGTCAAGGAGATCCGGCGGGAAGACACAATGTCTCATATTTTCAAAGGCCCTGGTCAATGTCTCCTCAAGCCACGTTTTATCAACATCTGGGGAAATATAATATACGGGCTCAAGCATCCCGTTGCCGGAAGAAATGATATTTTGCTTCACCGCCATCCGTGAGAGGGGCGTATTGGGCAAAATCCTTATTCCCATGAAAATAAATATCACACATCTTTTCAGGTTTTTAATGTTCATAATACCTTCCGATACCGTATGTTCATTCTCCCCCGGACCGCCGAACATAAAATAATGGGATGTCGCCACTTCATGTCTGGCAAACAATTCATTGCATTCGATAACGTCCTGGAACAAAAAACCCTTGCCCATTTTTTTCAAAGTCCTGTCACAGGCCGCGTCAGAGCCGATTTCAACGGCAAGAAGTCCGGTTTTTTTCATCAGTCTGACGATCCCGTCATTCAGTCCCTGAGGTTTAAAAAAACCTGTCCACGGGACATTTATGTTGCGTCTGGCCATTTCCTCCAATAAATGCAAATACGCTCCGTCATCGTCATTAAAGACCGAGTCCACAAAAAAGATATAGCCGGCCTTATGTTTTCTGGTAAGGACCTCTATATCGTCAATAACAGCAGCAGGATCTCTCTGCCGGATATTCGAACCCTCAAGTAAAGGATAAGAACAGTAGATACACTTGCGCGTGCATCCCCTTTTTGTCTGGACCGATACGATGTTCCCGCTTTGCAGATAGTGCTGTATTAAGGTGCTGTCATACCGGGGAGACAGGATGCTGTCAGGATGCAGCCGTTCACCGGGACCGATCAGCGCCTCCTGCGGATAGACTCCTGCCGCAGCGTTATTTGCGAATTCAACCATGAGGACCTCTCCTTCACCGACAATTCCGTAATCAGCACCTGTTTTCTGTAAAATGAGTTCCGGGATAAGAGAAAAACCTGCCCCGCCCAGAACAATCCTGCTCTCCGAAACCGTTCTGACAGCTTTAATGATGTCCTTCACATTGTCTATGTAATACTGCTCGTTCATGAAATTAACATTGTCAATATTGCGAATGGAAATCCCGATGAGGTCCGGATTATATTCCCTGACGCCCTGCACGATGGAATCCATTGAACTGTTTTCCATGAGGAAATCAAATTGCCTGACATCATGACCGGCATCGGTAAGCGCCCCTGAAACAATGCTGAGACCAATAGGATAGATCGGATAGGGCGAGACAGCGGTATTGGATGAAATCATAAGGATCTTCATTCAGGATTTTTCCCCTGCTGTTTCAAATTCCATGCCTTTCTCGTCAGCCTCGGCCGTCTGTACGTTCCTGATTCTTTTTCTTTTTCAATGACCTTCATGAAGAGTCTTGCCATTTTCATTTTCTGGGTCAGGTCAGCATAAAACGTGTCCCAGGCATAGTAGTACATTTCCTGCAATTTTGTTGTACTTATCTTGGCAGGCCGGAAAACGACCTCTCCTCCTGTGTATTGTATCCAGTTATTATGTAAGATCCTCCTGTCCTTCTCCATGGCTGCCCTGATCGGCGTATGAGGGAATGGGGTGAGGATGGTAAACTCGGCAAGATCAAGTTCAATCTCCAGAAGAAAGTCAACAAGTCTTTTTATATAGTCTTCATCCTGATCATCCGTCCCGAGTATGATCGTCCCTTCTACTCCGATTCCCCTCTCCTTTAACCGCTTTACCCGGTTTCGTATATGGTCCGATGTATCAAAGATGGCCTGATACACATACCAGCAGCCTGCTTCAGCTGCAAGATCGAGTATTTCATTTTTATCTCTGATAGGATGGGAGACCCACTTCTTCTTCAGAGGGATCAATGCCCTGAACAGCTCTTTCTCCCATTCATCATCCTGGGCGAGGGAATTGTCAACAAAAAAGAGCCTGTTGTTATCAATAAGCGAAATCTCCTCAATGACCGCATCTATGGGTCTTGGTCTGAACGTGCGTCCTCCGAGGAAGCCTGTACAGCACGGGAAGCAGTCAAACCTGCAGCCCCGCGACGCATGCACAAGGTCCACCATCTGGACCCCGCGGTAGTTATACAGTCCGCGGTTCAGGATGCTC
>JBFKMY010000243.1:0-4111 GCA_041629615.1 Thermodesulfovibrionia bacterium
ACTGGGGAAGGTCAAGGCAGTCCGTACAACGGAAGACGGAAAAGAGATTATACTTGCAATGCACAAAGCGGGCAGTTTCTTTGGAGAAATGTCCCTGATTGACGGAAAGACAACGCCTGCTTCGGTAATAGCTACGGAAGACTCCCTTATAGCCATCATTGCAAAAAAAGATTTCTTCTCCATAATTCTTCAGCATAACAAGGTAACAAGCAATTTATTAAAAATATTATGTGCAAGGCTTCGCAGATGCTGGGACACCATTCAATTGTTAAATTTCAACAATGCCTCACACCGGACAAAAATGCTCTTTCTTATGCTGACCGATGACTATGGTGAAAAATCACCGGAAGGCATAACATTAACCATAAAACTTACTCATCAGGACATATCCGATATGACCGGACTTACCCGTGAAAGCGTTACACGGGTAATTGACAAATTACAAAAAAACAAAGAAATCATCATCCTGAAGAACAAGTTTATTTGTCTGACCCCCACGTTCATGAAGGACGATGTCAAAATGCCGCTGAAATAACCCTTAAAACTGATTCTCAATGACCGGCCTCTATCTGTCAATCCTGCTTTTGCGGTACTGGTAATAAATATCTCTCAACGCAGTATAGGGATCGAGGGCATCTTTTTTTATTCCTTCATAATCGCCGAGAGAAAGGGAAGTCCTGTTTATCCCGTTGCCCGCCTTTATGGCCATGCGGTCAAGAGATGGTTTTACGCAGTTTAAAGGGTCGAGAAAGTAGTCTCCCCCGTAGCCGACTGAATCGCGAAGCGTGGAAGGGCCGAGAAAAGGCCAGTTTATAAATATCACGGGGCCGAGCCCCCACACCCCGAGTGTCTGGCCAAAATCTTCATCATTGCCGCGAATACCCGCTTCGGTCTTTGCAACATCATAAAGACCTAACATTCCTGCCGTGGAATTTATCCCGAAACGCAACAGTTCATTCCCTGCAGGCCCTGTTTTCAGTTGCAGGAGATTATTCACGACCCGGACCGGAGCGGCAATATTATTAAAGACATTTTGCACCGAAAGCCTCACTCCCTCAGGGACTATAGCCGCATACCCTTTCGCGAGAGGCTTCATTATCCAGAAATAGAGTTTATCATTAAAATGAAAAACGAGCCTGTTAAGAGGCTCCAATGGATCTGCAATCCATTCTAATTCCTCCTCTTCCTCCAGATAATCAAGTTCCTCATCTTCCATCTCATAGAGGGGGGGCTGATCGGAATTCCCGTCCCCGGCATCGGGCAATAGATCCCCTTCATTATTCAATGCCGTTGCATTCATTTCTGGCAGCGTTTGGGCTAAACCGGAGCCAGCGGTCAGAAGGAGGAAGAGAAATGCCATTATCACTACACATTGTATGTTTTTCATCAAAGCCTTTCCTGAACTGATTAACGGTTGCTTTTTTATAATTACTATGTACTGATCAGGAATGAACAGGGGAAATGTTTGAGGATATCACCCACAGCCATGGTTCTTCCTCCTTTTAATGATATTCCTGTCATCCCATTATCCCATTTTGACGGGGCATCTGCCGGCAGGATGATACGGGTATCTTCCCAAACCTCTGCTCCCAGCGGCAATTGATTTTCCTTTACGAGTCCCGTAAGAAACCGGGGGGCCACGGTTATTACCCAGTCAGGCCTGTGGTCACGTGCAAAGGCAATAATATTGTCTTTATACCTGCCCTCTGTTTCAAGCGGGACATATGCTCCTTTTTCAAAAAGCATTCTATACCTGTGCCGTACTTCAAGTGCTTTGTATATGAGAAAGAGCTTTATCCTCCCATCCTCCCTGGTCGATAACAGTTCATCGATGAGCTTTAATATGCCCTCCTTTTCCCTGCTCTTCATCTCATTGAGAAGCCATGTCCTTAAAGAAAAATCTACCGGACGCCGGTTGTCAGGATCAACAAGGTTGAGGTCCCAGAATTCCGTCCCCTGATAGAAATCCGGCACACCGGGTGAAGCAATCTTGAGCAGCGCTTGAGAGAGAGAATTGAAAACACCATAGAAGGCAACCATTTTCTGAAAATCCATAAAGTCTTTTAAGAACTGGTTCTGGTCCGATGGCGTCAGGATTTTAGTAATAAAGGCAAGGAAATTGTCTTCATAATCCGTATCCGGTTTTAACCAGGCAGTATGTATCTTGGCCTCTCTTACCGCCTTGATCACGTATTCCTTCAGTCTCTCTATGAAGCTTTCATATTCATTGTCGGCAAAAGGCATCGCACCGGTCATTGTCTGATAGAGAAAATATTCGTCATTCTTGTCAGGCACGGCCATTCCCTTGACCGCCTTCTTCTTTCTCCGGTTGATCCTGCTCCACTTTTTTATATTCGTTTCCCAGAGTTCAGGGACCTCTGAAAGGACATTAAGTCTGGCCCTCACATCCTCCCCTCTTTTCGTGTCGTGTGTTGAAGTCGCATTCATCGAATGCGGCTGCGTCCGGGACTTTCTGCCATTAAAATCATGGAATTCAGCCGCTGTAATCCCGAACCTGTCCGGACTTCCGCCCACGTCATTGAGCGACAGGAGTCTGTTAAATATGTACATGGTTGTATCTTCAAAACCCTTTGCCATGAGGGGACCCGTCAATTGCTGAAATCTCATTGCAAAATGTATCCATTCTTTCTTGTCTTCCTCAGAAATACCATCGCCGAATTCAAGAAGGAGAAACAATTCAAGGAAACTCAATTCATAGAGCAGGGCGGGATTTGCTTCCCTCGCTTTTTTTATTGCAGAGGCTATATTCAGGCGGTCTGATTCTGCATAATCACCATCACTGAGATACGTCCTGTATACAGGGAAATGAGCAAGGATCTCAATTATTGCTTCTTTCAGACCATAAAGGGTCATATCATTGCCATACCTGTTCTTGCTGGATATCCTTTTCAAGAGGTGGGCAAGATTATCAACATCACCGGTCATATCTTTTTCAATGATCAATTTCTTCTTTTCGTAGAGCATTGCTTCATAGGATGTCTTAAATCCCGTGAAGCTGTAATACAGCTTGTTAAAATCCCTCCCGTTCTTCTCATCACAAAAAATCCCGTTTACGTAATTTAAAAAATCATACCCCGTGGTCCCCTGTACGGCCCAGAGTGCAGGAAGCTCCTCATCGGGCTCAAGGATTTTTTCTACAGCTATATAAATGTCTCCGGTCCTTTCTCTCAGGGTCTTCAGGTACCCGGTGGGATCATACAGTCCGTCTATGTGGTCGATTCGCAGTCCGCTTATTTTTTTGTCCTTTACGAGGTTTACGATGAGCGAATGCGTACCGTTAAATACCCGCTCATCTTCCATACGCAGTGAGATCAATCCGTTAATATTAAAGAATCTCCGGTAATTCAATTCCTCGGTAGCGACCTTCCAGAAGGAAAGTCTGAAAAATTGTTCGGAAAGGAGGCTGTCAAGAAGGACTGGGGCGCCCTCAGATTCCTTATTCCTGTTAAAGGAACTTATATTCTCAATTATAAACTCCCTGATCGTACCATTGCTGCTGTACAGTTCCCAGAGCATTCGCTTAACGAATTGTATCTGGCTGTATCGCGCAAGTCTCTCTTCCCTGGAAACGGGAAGGTTTTTCAGGGAATACAGTATCCCCTGATACTTTATGAGATCAGGGTGATCATCTCCGAGAGCTTTTCTTAAATCATTCAACTGGTAGGTTAAGACCCGGACATATGATTCAATTTTGAGGGGCAGATTTAAAGAATAATAACTAACATGGAATCCGTTATCATCGTACCTCAATGTAATTTCCCCGCCTTCAAGGGCCTCGCTGTAATGTCTTCCCAGAAATGGCGCAAGGAGTCTCTCTGAAAGACTTTCGTATGAATGTTTCCATTCGATATCAAAGAAGTTGAAGTATTCTGAATGCTGTCCGTTTTCCAGGACATCCATAAGCATTGTGTTTTCTCCGTCAAAGGCCATGTGATTAGGTACAATATCCTGGATCCATCCCATCCTGTTTTTTTTCAGCTCTTCTGTGAGATCCGCGAAGCCTCCTTCTGATCCAAGATCAGGATTAATCATATTGGGGTCAACAATGTCGTACCCGTGATTACTCCCTTTTCTGGCCTTGAAAACAGGG
>JBFKMY010000244.1:0-4107 GCA_041629615.1 Thermodesulfovibrionia bacterium
GGCACACACTGCCTCCCGAACGGCCTTTGGCGTTGCTCCCGCTGCAAGAGCAAGGGCCCTGACCCCGAGGTTGACCAGTTGCAGTCCCCTTATGGCCGGGTTTGACATCGGCCGATGTCGTCCCCGCGTAATAGGGAGGAAACGGTCTATGTTGATACCTGAACAATAGAGGTAGGTATTTCCCCCTCTGCTGTTATCAGGTTTTAGTATAAAAAACAGAAAGTCATTGATATATTGATGTGATGTTCCTGTGCTCATTACAGATACATTAACTGTTGTGATACATGATTATATCCCCTGCTCCTTATTATGCAGAATACCGGTGCTTTTTCAAGTCTGCCTCTGCCCGGCATGTCTCCGTCATCAATATCTCTCTTGACTATTAATTCCCCGCACGTTATATTTTTTGTGTGCCGATAAAATACAAGCCCATTTCACTTAAAAACGTAAAGACGTGCTCGCTGCAGTCGAGGAAGAGTAAAGTTGAGCGTGATAAAGTCGGAAGCCCTTTTGAAGGCGGCAGCTTCAGTGCATTCCTCAGGAGCCTGCCGGATATATTAGCCGTCAATGATTTCAAGGCAGTGTCAGCTGCTATTATCAATGCGAGAAAAAACGACCGGCCGGTCATCCTCGGCATGGGCGCGCACCCGATAAAAGTCGGTCTTGCGCCGATTATTATTGACCTTATGGAGCAGGGAATCATTACGGCAGTTGCCATGAACGGCGCATGTATTGTTCATGATTATGAACTCAGTCTGATGGGCCATACATCGGAGGACGTTGATGTTGAACTCTGCAGAGGGACCTTTGGCATGGCAGAGGAGACGGGCAGGAACCTGAACAGGGTCATTAAAAACGGCGTCAAAAAAGGACATGGACTGGGCAGGGCAGTGGGAGAGCATATCATCAGAAGCAGGGCCTCATACAAGCAGTTAAGCATTCTGGCATCTGCCGCACGACTGGACATCCCCGCAACAGTGCATGTTGCGATAGGTACTGATATTATTCATATGAATCCCGAAGCGAGCGGCGCGTCCATCGGAGAAGGGAGCTTAAGGGACTTTAAACTTTTTTCATCCGTTGTCTCTGATCTCAGGGGGGGCGTGTACATCAATCTCGGTTCAGCGGTAATAATGCCGGAAGTTTTTCTCAAGGCCATTGCCGTCACAAGGAACCTCAAATATAATGTTAAAAATTTCACTACAGTAAATATGGACTTTATACAGCATTACCGGTGCAGGGAAAATGTTTTAAGACGGCCCGTGATTTCAGGGGGGAAGTCATACGCCCTGACCGGCCATCATGAGATCATGTTTCCCCTTCTTGCTGCTGCGGTTGTGGAGGAGATAAAATAATAAAGGAGAATCGATGGTTGGGGGAAGAACAATCATTAATTCTGCGGTGCAATTACATGAATCATTTGCCCCTGGAACCCGTGAACCCTTTTGGTCAGGAATTTTTTATGAAACCGGTTGTTGATGAAGAGTTGTGTATTGGCTGCGGCAGTTGTGAAGAGATCTGCCCCAGCGTCTTTCAGGTCATTGATGACAAGTCCAGGGTAATAGATCCTGAAGGCTGCGAGTTTCAGGACTGCTGCGAGGCAGCAGAGGAGAACTGCCCCGTAGAGGCCATAACGCTGACAGAGGATGTATAACATCTGAAGATCCTCTCATGCCCCCGTTATACAAGAGGCATTATTTTCCCTGCATATACGTGAATAAATTGACACTTCACCTTCATGATGACTATAATTTTTCCCTATGAAGGGCTTTATTGTTAAATCGGTATCATTTGTACTGGTCGTAATACTCGGCATCCTCACCGGAGGCTATTTTGCACTTATCAGGGGCGTTCCGCAGATAGAGGAAATCAAGGAGTTTGTGCCTGCGAGTTCGACCAAAGTGTTTGCAGACGATGATACCCTCATTGGCGAGTTTAAGGTAGAAAAGGGGGTATACGTATCGATAGACACAATACCGGAACATCTGCTGAGGGCCGTGGTTGCCGTTGAAGACAACCGTTTCTGGATGCATAAAGGGGTGGACTATATCGCCATTGTACGTGCCCTGCTGAAAGATATCCGCGCCCGCCGGATCAAGGAAGGGGCAAGCACAATAACGCAGCAGCTGGCAAAGGTGGTGTTCCTGTCTCCCGAGAAGACCATTGTCAGAAAGTTAAAGGAGGCGACCCTCGCCTACAGGATTGAAAAAAACCTGACAAAGGAAGAAATAATCGAGCTGTATCTGAATAAAATATATTTTGGCCACGGTGCATACGGGGTGGAGATGGCGGCCCGGTCATATTTTGGCAAATCAATATCGGAAGTCACCCTTGCAGAAGCGGCGCTTATAGGAGGGCTCATAAAGGCCCCGAGCAGGTATTCACCCTACAGTAATCTTGATAAGGCGAAGCAGCGCCAGTATATTGTCCTTAACAGGATGAAGGAAGAAGAGTATATAACACAGGAACAGGTCGATCAGGCATATGAGGAGTCTCTCTATCTTTCGAGTGTGCGGTATGTAAAGTATACGCCAAATTATTTTCTGGAGTATGTCAGGAAATATCTTGAGGATGTCTACGGAACAGAGATGATTTATAAGGGGGGACTCAGGGTACATACAACGTTAAACCAGAACATTCAGATGAACGCCGTCAATTCACTTAAAACAGGGCTGGAATTGCTGGATAAGAGGCAGGGTTTCAGGGGGCCCCTTGAGCACAAGGAGATAAATCTTGAAGAAGAACTTGAGAAACAGGCGCCTTTTGAAAAGGTGGTAATGAAAAAGGGGGACATCAAGACGGCAACAGTACTGAAAGTGTCTTTGAAAGAAGCAACGGTGAAAACAACGGGCATCATCGGGAAACTCTTTCTTTCCGATGCCATGTGGGCCAGCAGGCGCATAGATTCGAGCGGGGACCTGGTAAATACAGCAAGTAAGTCCGATCTCAGGGCAATTATTAAACCGGGTGACATTATTAAAGTACGGGTAAAGGATATGAGCGGTCCTCAGCCCGTTTTCGCGCTTGATCAGGAGCCGATTGTTCAGGGCGCCCTTGTAGCAGTTGAGCCTTCAACGGGATACATCCGGGCAATTGTCGGGGGATATGATTTCAACAAGAGCGAATATAACAGGGCGGTCTCTGCCAGGAGGCAGGCCGGGTCGGGATTCAAGCCGATTATTTATGCGGCTGCCATGGATCACGGGTATACGCCTGCAAGCATTATCATAGATGAACCGCTGGTGTATGAAAGCGGGAAATTCGATGACTGGGAGCCTGAGAATTATGACCAGAAATACCATGGAGCAACGCGCCTCAGAGAAGGCCTTATTTATTCAAGAAATATCGTGACGGTGAAACTCCTTGAAGAGATCGGTGTTGACAAGGCGACAGCATTTGCCAGCTCCCTTGGAATCAGCGGCCCCTTTCCCCAGAACCTGACACTCGGACTTGGCAGCCAGAGCGTAAGCCCCCTTGAGTTAACAGCCGCGTTCAGCGTATTTGCACGGGGAGGTATCAGAATAGATCCGATTGCAGTAAAATATATCATTGATGCGGAGGGCAATGTCATCGAGAGCAACATGCCCAGGGGAGAGAGGGTCATCAGTGTACAAACGGCATTTCTTGCCACCTCAATGCTCGAGGATGTTGTCAAAAAAGGCACGGGATGGCGGGCCAGGGCGCTCAAGGTACCGGTAGCAGGAAAAACAGGGACGTCAAATGAATATAATGACGCATGGTTTATCGGCTATACGGCCGATCTGGTGGCGGGAGTATGGGTAGGCTTTGACAATATGCGTACGCTGGGGAAAGGAGAAACCGGATCAAAGGCAGCAGCGCCCATATGGGTTTCATTCATGGAAAAGGTAATTGCCGATAGTGCCGACGCTGACAGCAGGGATGGTGAAAAGAGGTCATTCCCGGTGCCGGACGGCATCGTGACCGCGGTGATCGATCCCCTGACAGGACTTCTTGCTACCAATGATACAGAGAAAATGGTAGAATTTTTTAAGGAGGGAACGGTCCCGACCGTTTATTCTACAGAGTTTTACAGGGAGTTGATACGTGCACAGAAAGAGGAACTCAGTAAAGTAAAGAAGGTGAAAA
>JBFKMY010000245.1:0-4106 GCA_041629615.1 Thermodesulfovibrionia bacterium
ATTAAGGCTGAGAATCTTTCTCTCTTTCCCCTATCCATTTCACCGCATCTTTTAAATCCTTTGCAATTAAGTCCGCACCGGTATTTTCAAAAAGCGGGGTGGATGATAAGAGAATACCGGTGGCTCCTGATTTTACGGCAAGCTGTACATCAGATTCTTTGTCACCGATTACATATGAGGCCCTGAGGTTTATTCTGTGTTCCAGCCGCGCTTCGTGGATCATCTGAGGTTCCGGTTTTCTGCAGGCGCAGTGTTCATCGGGATGGTGGGGGCAGTAGTAGAAAGCATCTATGCCCAGTTCTTTCTGCAGGTATTCATTTGATTCCTTCACGAAACTCTCATCTACAATGCCCCGCGCAATGCCCGACTGGTTGGTCACGCCGATAAGCATGAAGCCTGCCTCTTTGAGGTGCTTCATGGAGGTCTTTGTGTTGCGCAATATAACGAGGTCATCGAAACTGTTCAGATAATTTTTGTCCTCAATGAGCGTGCCGTCTTTGTCGAGGAAGACGGCTTTATGGACAGGGAGGATTTCAGTAACTGCGTTATAGACATCATCGGCGGTAATCTCTGTCATGCATTTGAGGTGCTTCTCCGGGCATTCCCTTTCCATGCAGGGAGAGCAGTCTGCGTCACTGGATATTATTCTGTGGCCGGCGCCGAACGGGCCGGTGGTTCCTTTATTTGTTGAGCCGAATATGGCGGCAATGGGTACGCCCAGGGCCGAAGCCATATGCATGGGGCCTGAATCATTGGTTATGAATGCGTCACATTCTGCGATGAAGGCGGCAAGCTCTCTCAGGCTGGTCTTTCCGGACATGCTCAGTATGCGCGATGTATCCGTGTCCGCATTCGCCGCCTGTATTTCAGACATGATTTCCTCAGCTATTTCAACCTCTGACCGGCCGCCGAATAGCACGACCCTTCCGTTCTGCTCTTTTATCAGTCGGGAGATTACTTCAGCGAACCTCTCAGGCAGCCAGCGTTTGGCCGATCCGTAGGTTGCCCCCGGGTTGATGCCGATGAGCGGGCCCCTGCTGTCTGTGAAATGGGGAGAGAGTATGTCCCTTGCCTGCTGCCTTTCCTGATCGGTCAGGTAGATATAAGGCCGGGTGTCCGCTGGTTCAATGCCATGCGCGCGCAGGAGATCTAAATAATAATGGACCTGGTGTTTTTTCAGGACATCCGGTTCAACCGGCACGGCCTCTGTCAGGAGGAACCCGCGTCCGTCTCTCTTGTATCCGATTCGTGCGGGAATCTTTGCACGCCATGTAATTAATGCTGCATCAAAGGCGTTCTGAAGGAGGATTGCCCGGTCAAATGCCTTCTGTCTCAATGCTTTTCCAAGCCTGAATTTTCCTGCTAGGCCTTTATAACGCTCATCATAGAGGATTATTTCATTGATATGGGGATTTTCTTTGAACACTTCTGCGACCCATGGTTTTACAAGCAGGCTGATATGGGCATGAGGGAATGCCTTTCTCACCGCATGGACTGCAGGAATGGTAAGCACCGCATCGCCGATCCAGTTGACGCCCCGTATTAATATCTTTCGCGGTTCTTCGGACACCTAACCTCTATTTTTTTCCGGACTTCTTTGCTTTTTTTGCTGTTGTCTTCTTCTTTTTCTTCTTTCCGTCGTCGTTATTGTTGTCCGAATTCTTTTCGCCTTTCAGGGCTTCAGAAAATTCCTTCAGTTTTTGAGCAACGAGGTGATTGAATGTCCCCTTTGGATACGTGCCGTCAGACTTTAATTCTCCCGGCTTCATTCCCGTGAGAATTTCTATCCCGTCCTCGACATTGTCAATGGAGTAAATATTGAATTTGCCCTTTACCACCGCGTCAATCACTTCCTGTTTCAGCATGAGATTGATAATATTGCGCCGCGGAATGATGACACCGTGCTGTCCATTGAGCTTGGAGAGTTTGCAGACTTCATAAAATCCTTCTATCTTTTCATTGACCCCGCCGATAGGCTGGACCTCGCCGTGCTGGTTCATTGATCCGGTAATTGCAAAAGACTGCTTCAGCGGCACTCCGGCAATACTGCTCAAAAGGGTGTAGACCTCCGCGCAGGTTGCGCTGTCGCCTTCAATGCCTCCGTAGAGCTGCTCAAAGGTGAGAGATGCGGTCAGGCTCAGCGACTGCTTAACGGCATATTTCCCGCCGAGATATGCGGTCAGTATGAATATTGCTTTTTCATGAATCTTGCCGCTCATCTTTGTTTCTCTTTCAATATTGATAATTCCCGCCCTTCCGGCATATGATTTGGCGGTAATCCGTGAAGGCATGCCAAACCGGTAATCACCGAGATCGAGAACGGAAAGACCGTTTATCTGCCCGATCACAGCCCCCTCCGTGTCAATCATGATCGTACCTTCTTTGGTGGCTTCGAGTATTTTCTTCTCCACCTTGTTGGAGCGGTATGTTTTTTCGTCAAGGGCCTTATCAATATCTTCGGCTTTGACTGTGCTGTGTTTGTTTGCCCTCGCCCAGTGATCGGCCTCTCTGAGAAGGTCCGCTATCTCGCTGAATTTGGCTGATAATTTGAGCTGGTGTTCGGCAAGCCGAGAACCGTGTTCAATGACCTTTGCCACCGCATCACGGTCAAAGGGCTGGAGGCCTCTTTCATCACACTTGGTTTTTATAAAACTGGCATATTTGAGCATATGCACAGGGGTCCTGTCCATGCGGTTTTCATAGTCCGCCTTCACCTTGAAGAGCTCTCTGTATTCCTCATCGAGGTTATAAAGCATATAATAGAGGCGGGGGTTGCCTACCAGCACTATTTTTACATTGAACGGGATAGCCTGAGGTTTAATCGTGGCCGTAGACATCAGCCGGTACTGTTCCCACACATCTTCGATTTTTATCTCTTTGTTTTTAATGGTCCTCTTTAAAGCATCATAGGAAAAAATGTTCTTCAGGAGTTCAAGCGCGTCAACGACCAGATATCCGCCGTTTGCCTGCTGGAGTGAGCCTGCCTTAATCATAGTGAAGTCCGTGGTGGCGACGCCGTACTGCAGTTTGTGTTCAACCCTTCCAAAGAGGTTGTAATAAGTGGGGTTGCTCTCCACAACGACAGGGGCGCCTTTGACCGCTCCGTTGTTCACGAATACGTTTACTGAATACCTGACAAAGGAAGGCTCGGACTTCGTCGGCTTCATAAACGGGAGGGCCGGCGCTGCCTGTTCTTCCTGGGGCTTGAAGTCGTCGAGATGTTCAAAGATGTCCTCTTTTACCTGCTCGAGATAATCAGGGGTGTCCCCGTTGTCCTTATAGCTGTTTTTTAATTCATCAATCCTGTGGCCTATGGCAGTGAGGGTGGCCTCGCGTTCAAGGTCCTTGATCATGTCCTTGATCTTCTTTTCTTCCTCTCTTACTATCCGTATTGCATCATCAAGCTTTTCCTGGAGCTGCTTGCCTATTGCCTCGATCTTTTTCTTGACCGCTGGTTCAAGGTTGTCATACTCTTCTTCACTCAGTGTTTCCCCTGTTGTCTTCACCGGGACAAGGATGAGGCCGCTGACTGTTTTGCGCAGTGTGAAATCTTTTTCCTTTGCCTCCCTTTCGAGGTCGGTGAAATGCGTCTTCTGTTTCTGCTGGAACTCCTCGAGTATTTTCGTGCGCTGTTTCTCATACTCTTTTGATTCAAATATCTTGGGGATTTCCTGACGGAGGACGGTTATCAGTTCCTCCATTTCTTTTTGAAACTTCAGTCCTCTGCCGGGAGGCAGGCTCAGGGCGCGGGGGATGTCCGTATTTTTGAAATCATAGACATAACACCAGTCATGAGGGACGGGTTCATCCTTCGATTTTTCTTCCAGTATGGTCCTTATGGTCGTTAACTTGCCTGTGCCGCTTTCGCCGAGAATGTATATGTTAAATCCATGGCTGTCAATATCAAGCCCGAATTTCAGGGCGCTTATCGCCCTTGTCTGGCCGATCGTTTCTGTTAAGGGAGCAATATCGTCTGTTGTATTAAAGGGCAATTCCTTCTTCTCGCAGCAATAGTACAGTTCTTTTTTACTGACTTTTTGTAGCATAGATTGACCTCCACGTTAATTAAGAAGCAATATTTATAGGCAGTAATACCTGTTGTAATA
>JBFKMY010000246.1:0-4102 GCA_041629615.1 Thermodesulfovibrionia bacterium
AGTTTGACCGGCCTCAGATTGATATACTGGTCAAGTTCAAAGCGGAGTTTTAAAAGGATGCCCTTTTCGAGTATGCCCGGTTTAACGTCCGGATGTCCGATTGCCCCGAGATAAATAGCATCAAACTGCCTTAAATCATCAATGGCGCTTGCCGGAAGTATTTCTCCTGTTTTGAGATATCTGTCGCCGCCCAGATCAAAATAGCTCAGGTCAACTTTGAATCCCGACTTGTCTGAAATTGCCTGAAGAACCTTTATCCCTTCAGCCACAACCTCGGGACCGGTGCCGTCACCGGGGAGTACTGCGATAGAATATGTTTTGGACATTACATCTCCTTATAAAGAGAATTAAGTAAACTATACATTTTAAAATAACAAAGGAAAAAATAAAAGGCCACGGGCGAAGAGACCGGGTAATGTGCTCAGACATGAGAGTAAAAGGTCATGAGGATGAGTCAAGGCCGACCTTGACAGGGAGAGCGTATACATGAGGGAGATAATGTAATGGAGACGAATGCTGGTGATCCCAACGGGACTCGAACCCGTGTTTCCGGCGTGAGAGGCCGGCGTCCTAGGCCACTAGACGATGGGACCATGAAGACAGCGATCAGCAATCAGCTGTCAGCTTTCAGCTAACAAAAATAAACAATTTCGACGCGGTCGAAATATTTTTTTCAGCTGACGGCTGAGCGCTGACCGCTGACAGCTTTTTTTTGGCTGGGGCGGGAGGATTCGAACCCCCGAATGCTGGAGCCAGAGACCAGTGCCTTACCGCTTGGCGACGCCCCAAAAAATATGCCTCAGGAACTTGTTTATCTTACCCGTTTTATCTGTATCCGTCAATATTCAGGAGGTTACGGCCCGGCTTTTCTCTGTGATAGACTTTAATAATGCGGAAAAATCCCTCTCTTGAGCAGGGAAACGAGGGTCAATTTGGCATATGTATTTAAACTCTGTCGATAAATATGATACAATGAACATTGCAATCAGGAAAACAATAAAATACAATCGTAAAGGAGGATGGAAATGATCAAAGGAAAAAATATGATTTGTGCTCTTATGTTGCTGGTGATCCCTGTTTTGTTTGCAGGCTGTGCTGACAAGAAACAGCTTGATAACATAGAAGCAATGCAGAATGAAATCATCGCCAAACTGGACGGACTTGCTGAAAATCAGAAAAAGATCCTGGAAACCCAGCAGAATCAGGCAAAGGCCGCTCCACCCCAGAGACCGGCCATTGACTTCAACAAGGTTCATAATTTACCCATTGGAAGTTCTCCAATTCAAGGAAAGAAAGAAGCCCCGGTTACTATTGTTGAATTTTCTGACTATCAGTGTCCCTATTGTGCACGGGTCCAGCCGACACTGAAACAGGTGCTGGCTGCATATCCTGATGACGTAAAACTGGTCTTCAAGGATTTCCCCCTGTCTTTTCATAAACAGGCCAAAAATGCCGCCAAGGCAGCCAGGGCAGCAGGAGAGCAGGGCAAATACTGGGAGATGCATGACCTGCTTTTCAAAGATTTCAATAAACTCACCGATGACTCATATAAACAGTATGCAGCCCAACTGAAACTTGATGAGGCCAAATTTCTGGCTGACTTTAACAGCAGCAAATACGATGCATTGATCGAGCAGGACATCAATCTCGGCAGGAGCGCCGGGGTCAGCGGAACACCGACCTTGTTTGTAAACGGGAAAAGAATGCAGAGAAGGTCCTTTGAGGATTTCAAAGCAGAAATCGACGGCTATCTCAAGAAACAATAGCCTCTGGATGATAACAGGGCGAAGGATAAAAGGTCAGGCAGGTCGCCTGACCTTTTTATATATCCCCCTTCGGTGGGGCAATTGACCTCTTTTTTTATCTTTGTTAGTATGAAACGTTATGAATAAAATGATAGCAGTTTTCATGGCTGTTCTCCTCACAGCGCTTTCCGGCTGTGCCCATAGCCTGAGGGAGACCGGCGGAGATGTTACTCCAGCGGACGACGGGAGTGTATATGAAGAGACCCTTGAGAACGGTCTCAGGGTTTTCCTTATTCAGGACCGGAGTGCACCCCTTGCTGTCTTCCAGATATGGTATAACGCAGGATCCATTCATGAGCAGATCGGCAAGACAGGTCTCAGTCATCTGCTTGAGCACATGATGTTTAAAGGCACACCGTCCTACGGGGCCAAGACATTTTCAAAAATCATAAAACGGGCAGGGGGCATTGATAATGCGGGAACAAGCAAAGACTTTGTGTATTACTTCCAGAAACTTGCTCCCGACAGACTGCATCTCTCCATAGAACTTGAGGCCGACAGGATGAATAATCTTATCATGGATGCAGGGGACTTTCTTTCCGAACGGGACGTTGTGATGGAAGAGAGGAGAATGAGGTATGAGGATGATCCTCAAAACCTTGTCTATGAAGAGGTGGTGGCTGCAGCATTTAAGAACCATCCCTATAAATGGCCTGTTATCGGGTGGATGGAAGATTTACGGTCTGTAACGCGGGATGATCTCGAGGAATATTACAGGACACATTACGTACCGAACAATGCCTTTATCGTCATTGCGGGAAACATTGATGTAAATGCAGTCATGGAAAAGATCAGGGAGGAGTTTGGTCCTGTCCCGAGAGGCCCGGAGGTTGAACAATTAACCATAGAGGAACCTGTACAACGGGGTGAAAAAAGAATAGTTGTTAAGAAGGAGGCAGAGCTCCCCTATGTTTTGAGCGCCTATAAGGCACCGAATATTCTTGAAAAAGACAGCTATGCACTGGATGTGCTTGCCGGTGTCCTGTCCGGAGGGAAGAGCGCCAGGATTTACCGGAGCCTTATCGATGAAAAAGGCATGGCCCTTTCTGCGGGTGCCGGGTACAGCAATTTTAATAAGTACCCGTTTTTGTTCTATCTCTACGGGACCCCGCTGCCGGACAGGAAAATAGAGGACGTTGAAAAAGCACTGTATGAAGAGGTGGATAAAATAAAGGACCGGGCCCCGTCTGAAAGAGAAGTGCAAAAGGCAAAGAACCAGATCGAGGCAGATTTTATCATGAACCAGGATTCCATTTTCTATCAGGCAATGATCTTTGCGGAGTTCGAAATGATCGGCGGCTGGAGAATGCAGGACGCCTATCTTGAAGGCATACGAAAGGTGACTCCCGGAGATGTTCAGGAGGCGGCGAAAAAATATTTAATTGAGGACCGGAGGACGGTTGGGATTCTGGTGCCCGTCAGGAATTCACAGTGATGATTTCAGGATTTCGAAAGATACTCTTTTTCACGGCGATTTTTTATTGTGCCTGTTTCATTTACCATCCTTCTTTATATGCCCTTGACGTAAAGAGGTCGGTCCGTGATAACGGGCTCACCCTCTTAATCGTCGAAAGACATAATCTGCCCGTTGTGAAAGTTTCGATAGGTCTCAATGCGGGAAATCTGTACGAACCCGCGCATAAGGCAGGGCTTGCCAACCTTGTTGCAAGTCTTTTAACAGAGGGGACCACGAACCGGACGGCGCAGCAGATCAGTGAAGAAATTGAGTTTGTCGGGGGATCAATCGGCGCTTCCGGGGGTGATGATTACGTCACCGTCAGCCTGTCTGTATTAAAGAAAGATGTTGAACTGGGATTTGATCTTCTTTCTGACATAATCCTCAATCCTTCATTCCCGGAAGATGAGATAAACAAAAAAAAGGAACGCATAACGGGATCGCTCAGGGCGAGTGAAGAAGATCCTGATTATATTTCGTCACGGGAGTTTAAGAAAGTCCTTTTCGGGGACCATCCCTACGGAAGGCTGGTTACGGGTTCGGCAGAAACCATCAGCACAATAGCACGGGAGGACCTCGTTGATTTCCATTCGCGTTATTATGTCCCGAACAATGCGGTCATGGCTGTTGTCGGCGATATTAAGAACGGACAGGTTGAGGAACTGATACAGCGATACTTTGTATCGTGGGAGTCCGGGAATGTACCCACGCTTACCCTGCCGGAAGTATACAGTGTAAAGGGAAAAAAGACTGTTACCGTGCACAGGGACCTTACGCAGGCCAGCATTATACTCGGCCATCTGGGTGTCAGCAGAGATGACCCTGATTACTATGCCCTTTC
>JBFKMY010000247.1:0-4100 GCA_041629615.1 Thermodesulfovibrionia bacterium
AAGGCCATAATTTCAGGCGGCGTGGTGTGTTCGTTTCCTTCACAAAAAGCACAAAACCCGCCTTTTTTTGGTGAAACCCGCATACTAAAATCAGACGGCCGTTTACCTCTCTCAACTGAAATGATGACCCATCTGCCGGAAATAGGGTCTTTCCTTAATTCAGGCATCCAAACCTCCTAAATGCACCATAAAGGATTACATGCAAAATTATGGAATAGCGTTATTCCACTGTACCATGGAGAAGCAGCTTTTTTTCCATTTTTTTCCATAAAAAAACAGGGCGCGCTTGTGAATTGTCTTTTCCGTTTTTAATTTTTTTATATTATATCATTAAGTAAGCTATAATTTTCCATGAAACCCTCTTTCCATGTACGGCCTCTTAACGGGCCCTTTGATGACCCCGGCCTTTACATAAGGGTCCTGCGAGAAGGCCGGGCGATCATCTTTGACCTTGGATTCACCACTACGCTCTCTCCGAGAGACATTCTGAAGACTACAGATATTTTTGTGTCCCATATGCATATAGACCATTTCATCGGTTTTGACACCATATTGAGAGTAAGCCTGAAAAAAGAAAGCCCCCTGAAGTTGTATGGTCCTGAGGGCTTTATCGACTGCGTGGAAGGCAGATTAAAAGGGTATACATGGAATCTCATCGGGGATTACCCTCTCTGCATTGAAGTTTCAGAAGTAAGGGACGAATCAATACTGAAAGCAGTCTTCAGGGCAGAAAATTCATTTCACCGGGAAGACCGTGGCACAGAGCCTTTTACCGGTGTATTGATGAAAGACTCTTTATGTTCGGTTTCCGCCGCGGTCCTCGATCATCAGATTCCCTGTCTCGCCTTCAGTCTTCAGGAGAACGTTCACATAAACATTGATAAATCTGAACTGGGCCGCATGGACCTTCCTGTCGGCCCATGGCTGAGACAGCTCAAGGCCTCCCTCAGGGAAAAAAAAGACGACAGTATTTTTACCGTTAATGAGAGGACGTATTCATTGCAGGATCTGCGGAAGGTAGCCACCATAACAAGAGGGCAGAAGCTGACCTACATTGTAGACACCCTTGGCAGTGACGAGAACAGAGAGAAAATAATCAGGCTTGCCCGGGGCTCGGATGTCCTCTATATTGAAACATATTTTCTTGACAAAGACAGGGGACGGGCAAGGGACCGCTATCACCTGACGGCAAAAGAAGCGGGAAGGATCGCCAGAGAGGCGGGTGCAGGGAGACTGGAAGCCATCCACTTTTCACCACGTTACATGAATGACTTTGCGCAACTGCTCCGGGAGGCGCAAAGGGAGTTTGAAAAGGGAACAACAATTTTCTGATATACTGGTATAAAGCGGTGAAATACATTGACAAGGAGGACAGTGCATGAAATTTGAACTCGAGGGGAGTCTGCTTAAAATGATACCGGAGAATGACAGGGAAAAAGAGGAGCTCAATCAGGTCTGGACAGTCATTATTGGTTGCGTAAGTGAAGGCAAAAAACTGGTTCCTGTCGGCGAGTATCTCCCGGGGGTCAAGGAAATCGCGGTATTTAATATTGAATGACTATCCATTGATTTTGAGGAAGGAGCAGGGGCAATGTACGGATTGCCCCTGCCTGAATTATCCACATCCTATTCTGCTTTTTCAAACTGGTCCTTTGAGGCCCCGCAGACGGGGCAGACCCAGTCATCGGGGATTTTTTCAAAAGGGGTATTGGGTGCGATTCCTCCGTCAGGGTCCCCCTCAGCAGGGTCATAGACGTACCCGCAGACAGTGCATTTCCATTTTTCCATTTCTTCCTCCTTTTTGTACCCCCCGCGTGTGATGGATCACGGGCAGTAATGTTATACGGCTCCTTCTCCTTTAAGAACAACCTTCACTGTTTTAAATAAAATGACTATATCCAGCCAGAGGTTCCAGTTCCTTACATACCATGAGTCAAGGGTAATCCTGTACTCATAGCTTGTATTGCTCCTGCCGCTTACCTGCCACAGGCCGGTAATGCCCGGAGGGACACCAAAACACAGTGTTGCCTCGTCTTTATAGTACTCATCTATTTCTGTTTTTGTCACCGGTCGCGGTCCCACAAGGCTCATATCTCCCCTGAGGACATTAAATATCTGGGGGAGCTCATCGAGTGATGTCTGTCGCAGGAACCTCCCGATTTTTGTAATCCGTGGATCGTTGGACAGCTTCCAGTGCTGGTTCCACTCACTTCGCACCTCCTGATTGTTGTCCAACAGAGTATTAAGTCTGTCTTCTGCATCATTATACATTGTCCTGAACTTGTAGCAGTTGAACGTCCTGTGATATCTGCCTGCGCGTTTCTGTGAAAATATGGCGGGCCCGCTCGATGTCGCTCTGATAGTTACGGCGATAATGATCATCGGTATGGACAACAGGACAAGGAGAACGCAGCTCGTTATAAGATCAAACAGTCTTTTGACAAATATATTGAGAGGCTTCGCAAGATTGTTTTTGACTTCAAGACCAATCGCCTGTTCCTGGAAAAAATGCTGAAGGTTCGTTCCCAGTACCGTTATTCCGAAGAGATCGGGAATAAGGAGAATATTCTGCGCCTTATGCTGAAGAGTGTTCACAAGGGAAATAAGTTTTTTCTTATCGCATCCCGGTATCGCTATGACAATGTCCTCGATTCCGCATCTTCCGATATATTTATGTGCCTTATCCACGCCTGCATGTATCTTGACCCCTCCTATCTTCCTGCCAATCTTCTCCGGGTCATCATCAAGAAACCCTACAACATTGAGACCAAAATTCAAATCCCGCTTCAGGGCACTGAATATAAGTTCCCCCGTCTTTCCCGCCCCGATGATGAGGACCTTTCTTTTAAGCAATCCCATGGATACAAAAAGTTTTTTTGCATTCGTCCTGAACAGGGGGAGCAGCGGGATGGCAACGATCCCCATAACAACCAGTACTGTTCTGGATACCTGCTCACCGACCTTACCAAGATAAAGGATGGAAAAGCTGGCAAGGGTAGAAAAAAATACGACCTTCCATAACACCTTTATTTCGTCCCAGAAAGAATACCTTTTTGTATACAACCCCTCATAGGTGAAAAAAAAGAGCCAGACCGGAAAGACCCACCAGAAAAAGGTAAAGTCAATTTGAGGGAAGGGAGGAAAGTTCCCGAAATGGGGGAGGATATTTTTTCGTATAAAGAGTGCGCTTTGAATTACAAAAAAAATGGTAAAAATGTCCACAGCAACAAGGAGAATAATGCCTGAATTTCTTTTTATCATGTTCTATGGTTCAAATACTGTTCAATGGATTGAAACAAGAATTGCATTTCCGCCTTCTGGCTGATACAGATTTAGATTATTGTAGAGATTCGCGGTCAATAGGTCAATAAGACGGACCTTGCAACCATACAATGCCTCCCTGATCAATACACATCCTGTGGAAATTAAGACTTTGCCATGATAAACTGATTCAATGATTTATCTTAATAACAAGCTTGTTCCCCGGTCCAGGGCCCTGATCTCTGTTTTTGACCATGGATTTCTCTACGGAGACGGCATTTATGAAACATTGAGAGTGTATAACGGCCTCGTTTTCAGGTTTGATGAACATATTGAGAGGCTTTTTCGCTCTGCATCCATGATAGACCTCACCGTACCAATGTCCGCAGAGGGAATAAAAAAAGCAGTGTATAGAACCCTGAAGGCAAACAGGCTGAAAGAGGCCGTTGTCAGGATCACCCTGTCAAGAGGTGCCGGACCGATAGGCCTGGACATTGAATTGTGCCCGAAACCGACATTCGTGATCTTTGCCAGTGCATTTAAAGAATATCCAAAGCGGTATTATCAAAAAGGAGTCAAGATTGCCATTGTCAGTACGAGACGGAATTACAGAAAGGCCCTTAATCCCCAGATAAAATCACTCAATTTTTTAAACAATATCCTGGCAAAGACAGAGGCAAAGAAAAAAGGAGCCTATGAAGCGATTATGATGAATTTCAGAGGGTATATCGCAGAAGGAACGATTACCAATATTTTTTTTATACAGAACGGGGTCCTCTGTACCCCGTCACTCGATACGGGCATCCTTGACGGCATAACAAGACGGATACTGCTGGACG
>JBFKMY010000248.1:0-4096 GCA_041629615.1 Thermodesulfovibrionia bacterium
CAGGAAGCATGAGGTCAAGAATAATGAGGGCAAACCCTTCTTTCAATTGAGATATGGCCTCTTTCCCGGTCCCTGAAACAGTGACACTGAACTGTTCCTTTTCAAGATACGCCTTGACGAGCCTGGCGATTTTCTCTTCGTCTTCAATGACCAGGATTTTTCTGCCGTTCATACTATAAATAATAGCACAACCAATATGAATTATTGATGAAAAGAAGCTTTTGACAATCTTGCCAATAAGAAACAAAAATGCTAATCTTCTTAAATTATGGGAATAGAAAAAAACATACAGGACATTCGTGCCCGTATCAGTAAAGCCGCGGAGAAGTGCTCCCGAAGTCCGGATAGCATTAAACTTGTGGCCGTTTCCAAGACAGTCCCATTAGATAAAATTATTGATGCAGTAAAGGCAGGCATTACCATGCTGGGAGAAAACAGGGTCCAGGAGGCGGACAATAAAATTTCAGAATTCAGATCCCGGATTCCTTCCTGCCCTCTCCCCTCTCATGAAGGGATGACAACAGGTATGGTTGAGTGGCATTTGATCGGAACCCTTCAGAAAAACAAGGTCAGGGCCGCAGTCCGGTTATTTGATCTTATACATTCCGTTGATTCAATTGCATTGCTGGAAGAACTGGACAGGCATGCCCGCAACACAGGAAAGAATCAGAGAATTCTCATTCAGGTGAAACTTGCCGATGAGGCAGCAAAACACGGGGTACAGGAAAAAGACCTTATAAGCCTGTGTGAATGTGCAGCCCGTATGGACAACATTACCCTGGAAGGCCTGATGACGATACCTCCTTTTATTCATGACAGCGAGAAAATCAGGCCATATTTCCGGAGGCTCAGACAATGCGCAGAGGATGCTCATGCAAGAGGATATTTCCTTCAGGAACTTTCCATGGGCATGTCACAGGATTTTGAAATTGCCATTGAAGAAGGCTCAACAATGGTGAGAATAGGGACAGCTATCTTTGGAGAAAGGGACTATGCATCATAAGGCGTACAGTGCCCGCTGGAAATAACGGCCGGCATTGTCTCAGGATTGCATCATTCCGGAGAACAGTCAAATTTATTAATAATAAAAAGGCATGTATAATACTAGATTATGAAAACAGGTTTTATCGGCGGCGGGAACATGGCAGAGGCCATGATAAAGGGCATGACCTCCCGTGGAATGAAAGGAATACTTGTCTCCGAGCCAAAAGAAGAGAGAAGAAAGTATTTGCAGCAGCAGTACAGTATTGAAACGACTGACGCAAACGCACAATTAGCTGCTTCCTGCGATATAATAATTCTGGCGGTAAAGCCGCAGGATATGGACAGTGTTGTAAAAGAAATAGGTGATGCAGTCACGGAAGATATGACCGTTGTCTCAATTGCCGCCGGTATAACACTGGCATATCTCGCGACACGATTAAAAACCAGGAAATTAATCCGGGTCATGCCCAATACACCGGCACTCGCCCGGAAGGGCATGAGCGTCATGTCTCTCTGCGAATGTTTTTCGGACAGGGACATAGGGCTCGTCAGGGATATTTTCATGTCAATCGGAGAAGTCATAACACTGCCTGAAAAGTATATGGATGCAGTAACTGCCGTCTCAGGGAGCGGTCCGGCATTTATCGCATTGTTTGTTGAAGCAATGATAGAAGGCGGAATACAGGCAGGTCTTCACCGGGAGGACGCCCGCACCCTTGCAGTCCAGACCGCGATCGGCACTTCACACCTGCTTGATACCGGCCTGAGTCCTTCGAAGGTAAGAGAGATGGTCACATCTCCCGGAGGGACAACAGCCGCAGGGCTGAAGGTGTTTGATGAAAAAGGATTGAGAGGGATTGTCGCAGCTGCCATCGAGGCAGCCAGGAACCGATCGGAGGAATTAGGTCCATCGCGATAGAAAAGATATCCGGAGGATAAAAGGGAGAAATTCATGTTTATATTCGGCAACTTTTTACAGGCAGTAGCATTTATACTGGAGACAGTCCTTACTATTTATATGTGGATAATAATCATTACCGCCCTTATAAGCTGGGTCAATCCGGACCCGTACAATCCGATTGTGCGGTTCCTCTATTCCGTCACAGAGCCGGTGTTGAGACCCATCAGACGACGGTTGAGCTTTTCAATGGGAATAGATATATCGCCAATATTAGTCATTCTCGTCATTATGTTCATTAAATATTTTATCGTGGCATCGTTGTTTGATATCGCTTCGAGAATGAGATGACAATAAATTCATTACACAGGGGGTTACATGAGAATAACGCCACTTGATATTCAACAGAAACAGTTTGCAACGAAATTCAGGGGTTTTGACATGGAGGAAGTTGATTCCTTTCTTGAACTTATACGGGAAGAGATGGAGGAGCTTCTTCGTGAAAACGCCAATCTGAGAGAAGAGGCAAGAAGATTCGAGAAGCAACTGAAGGAATACAAAAACATGGAGATGACACTGAGAGATACCCTTATCAAAACCCAGGAGCTTGTGGAAGAGTACAAGATGACTGCTAAAAAAGACGCGGAGCTCGTGAGAAAAGAGGCTGAATTACAGGCTGACGAAATTCTCCGGGGTGCCCAGGAAAGGGTAGTGAAAATTCATGAAGACATAACTGATCTGAAGGGCATCAGGAGACACTTTAAAGAAGAAGTGCGAAGACTTATACATAGTCATCTCGGAATGCTTGAGTTTGATAAGGAGCGGGAGGAAGAAACACCGAATGAAGTATAAAACCCTCAAGGGTCTTCAGGACATCCTTCCGCCGGAAATTGCACTCTGGCAGCATGTCGAACACGCATCGCGGGACATTTTCAGAAATTACGGTTATCAGGAAATCAGACTTCCCATATTGGAAGCCACCGATGTATTCATCAGAAGCATAGGGGAAACATCGGACATTGTAGAAAAAGAGATGTACACCTTTCAGGACAAAGGCGGCCGCAGTGTTACGCTGAGGCCCGAAGGAACCGCGTCCTTTGTAAGGGCATATGTTGAACATCATCTGTATAACAATCCCGCGCCCCAGAAATTTTATTATATGGGCCCGATGTTCCGGTATGAAAGGCCCCAGGCGTTCAGATACAGACAGTTTTATCAGATAGGGGCCGAGGCAATGGGTATTGATGATCCCGGACTGGATGCTGAAATCATATCAATGATTTCAAAAATATTGAGCTCCATCGGACTGGAGGGGCTCAACTTTGAAATAACCTCTATCGGCTGCAGAAAATGCAGGCCTGACTACACAGCTGCATTAAAACATTTTCTCGGCGCTAAACTGGATACCTTCTGCAGTGACTGCCGCAGGCGTTATGACGCAAACCCTCTGAGAATCCTTGACTGCAAAGTCCCGGCCTGCATGGCGTCAAGAAAAGGTTGTCCGCCTGTGCTTGAGTATTTATGCGGAGAATGCAAAGACCATTTTGACGGTGTGAGGGGTTCTCTTGAATTGTTGAATGTCCCGCATTCGATAAATGCCAGTCTCGTCAGGGGACTTGATTACTATACAAAAACCGCCTTTGAAGTGAGCAGCAAAAATCTTGGCAGTCAGAGTGCGGTGGCAGCGGGCGGGAGATACGACAGCATGGTGGATGAATTTGGCGGTCCGCCGACCCCCGGCATTGGCTTTGCCATGGGAATGGAAAGGATCATCCCCCTCATTAAAGGCTCGACAGGTGAACTTTCAGGGCCGGACCTCCTTTTTTGCCCGCTGGGAGAAGCTGCTTCTGAAAAAGCACTCTTATTGACCGAACAATTAAGGGCAGCGGGACTTTGGATTGAGATGAACCATGAAAAGACAACCATAAGGAGCCAGATGCGGAAAGCTAATCGCGTGAAAGCAAAAAATATTATCGTCCTCGGGGAGGATGAGATAAACACAGGGGAAATTACAATAAAAAATATGACCGAAGACAATAATATGAAGACCGCGCTTACGGCCAGTGAGATTCTGAAAATAATCAGTCAATAAAAGAGCCCGCTGTTGTACACAATCCATTCTTTGTTATTCTAATGCATTACACTGTAGGGGCGAGGCGCTGCCTCGCCCTCAATGCAGGACAATGTTCATATCGGGACGGGATATTACCGTAG
>JBFKMY010000249.1:0-4095 GCA_041629615.1 Thermodesulfovibrionia bacterium
CCTCTCTCTTCACCCATTCCTGGTCGATGATATCGGGATCTCCTGTGATATTATTGCTCAGGTAGGGTGTACGCTCTCTGGCGATAACACCGATCTTGTTCCCGCTTAACGTTTTACGGCTATGGGTGCCGTCAAGGCGGGTGTAAAGACCGGCGCTGGCATGAAGTTCCAGGATATTCTCCTCTTCATTGAAAACCCATATACGTGCAAATAATGCATTGAGGTGCGCTACCAGTGCTTCAGTACACTGCTGTAAACAATCGTGAAGTGATTCTCCTTCGGTGAGCGCGGTCCCGATATCCGCGTTCAGTTCCGTCAGTCTCATGCGGTCACTCAGCTCTTTCTCTGCCTTCATGCGTCCGGTAATGTCCCGGTCGATCGCCAGAATATACGGTCTTCCCCCTATATCAATGCGCCGGGCGGCTATTTCCAATGGAAAGGTGGAGCCGTCTTTTCTGACGTGCACTGCCGCTACATTGAGCGGTTCCCCTGTCATCAGGAGGGAGACCCTTTCGGGCAGATGTTGTACTGTGCCGGGATCATCCAGCAGGCGTATGGACTTTCCAATGAGCTCTTCTCTTGTGTACCCGTGTGTTGCGCAGGCAGCTTCGTTGGCATCTTCTATAATGAGATCATCCTTTTGAGGAGAGAAAAGAAAGATACTGTCCGATGCCTGGTTAAAAAGCGAGTGAAACTTGATTTCCTGTTCTTTCAGGGCGTCTTCTGCTTTTTTACGGGCAGTGATATCTCTTGCAATACCATTTACTCCTGTCAGCTGACCCTTTTCGTCATAGTAGAAATGCGATGTCCACATCATATGATGCACTTCACCCGTTGTCTGGTTTACCAGCCGGTTTTCTATCGAGGCCTGAGAAATCCTGCTTCGCGTGCACTCATTAAACCATTCTTTTGTTAACTCTCTATCGTCGGGATGGATAAAATGGAGCGCAGGCTTACCGGAACATTCCTCCGCTTTAATCCCGAGAATCTGTTCTGCCATTTGATTAATATAGGTAAACGTGCCCTCTGCATCGACACTTGTTATGAGGGCACTGGTCCCTTCAACTACTTCACGGAACCTCTGCTCACTCTTTCTGAGCTTCTGCTCCAGCTCGTGCTTGTAGAATGCAAGGTCGACGGTAATGTGCACCTCATGTCTGTCAAAGGGCTTGATAATATACCCGAAGGGCCCTGTTAATTTTGCCCTCTGCAACGTTTTTTCATCCGAATGGGCGGTGAGATATACGACGGGTATGTTGAAGCGGGAGTATATTTGCCCGGCGGCTTCTATACCGTCCATTGCCCCCCTGAGCGCAATGTCCATCATTACCAGATCCGGTTTCTCCGCTTCTGCCTTTGTCACGGCCTCTTCACCGCTTATTTCCATCGCAGTAACAGCATGCCCCAGATCCTGAAGGATGCCCTGTAGTCTGAGGGCAGTTATCCCTTCATCTTCAACCACCATGATTCTCTTTTTTTCCATACCGAATGTCTCCTTAAGGTGAAAATAATCCAGGCCCCGGTCACTTATTCACTCTGCATGAATGTTATGCGAAACTCTGTCCCCATATCCCTGTCCAGTTCGATGGTGCCCTTAAGCTGTCTTACAAGGGCGTTGACCAGATTCAGTCCCAGCGTTTTGGAATGCCTGTAATCCAGACCGGGAGGGATGCCGATGCCGTTGTCCCCGACGGACAGCGCAATTTCATCATTGTCAATTATACGTAGGGCCACGGTTACTTCCCCCTTCCTCCCTTCCGGAAAGGCATATTTGAGTGCATTGGAGACAAGCTCATTGACGATCAGACCGCAGGGGATGGCAGCACCAATTCCGAGGGCGACACCTGAAATGTCTGTCCTGAGTGAGACTGTCTCTGCAGTCAAACCGTACGATTGGAACATGCTCTCCAGCATGGTGTTCAGATATTCGTTGAAGTCGATGTTCGATAGATCTTCCGAATGATAAAGCCTCTCATGGATAAGGGCCATTGATTTTATTCTGTTCATGCTCTCATGGAACATCTCCCTGTCCCGACTGTCATGTATATAACCTGACTGCAGTTCCAGAAGACTGTGAATTACCGTCATGTTATTCTTGACCCTGTGATGTATCTCCTGCAAAAGCATTGCTTTCTCCTCCAGTGATCGCCTGATCTGCTCCTCGGCCATCTTCCGCCCCGTAATGTCCTTGACATAATGGACATAGGCATTTATTTCACCGCCTTCGATAATCGGCGAAACAGATACCATCAGATGTTTATCCATACGCTGCTCATATATTTCATTCGTTGTCCCCTGCTTTGATTCAATCATTTCATGATAGGGACATCCGGCAACCGGCCCCGTGCTGTTGTGAAATACCTCATAACAATGCCTGCCGATGAGATCATGGGCGTCCAGGCCGGTAAGTTGACAGAGCGCCTTATTTGCTCTTAAAATCCGGAAATCCCGGTCATGGATGGAAATACTGTCTGTGATTGAATCGAAGGTGTTTCGCCATTCACGTGCGGCAGTCACTAATTGCGCCTCCGCCTTTGTACGTTCAGTGATCTCTGCCTCGAGCTCTGCATTGGCCCTGCTTAAAGCGTTTGTCCGGTTATTTACTTTCTGCTCTAGTTCATCATGGGCTTTTTTCAGTTCCTGTTCAGCTTTTTTCCGTTTTCCTACATTAACGGAAATTGCGATCAGTGATAAAAGGAGCAAAACGAACACTCCTGAAACGCTCCAGACGAGATATTTATACCTGTTGTAAAATGAAAATGGTCTGTTAATGACGATGCTTCTCTCAGGCAGATTATCCTCGTTTATATCAAAGCGTTGTAATTGCAGGTAGTCAAACATGAATGTATTGATGCTTTCTTTATGCACAGGAATGCTGCCTGCGGGGGTGCCCTCCAGAATGTCTATTGCCATGTGTGCAGCAGTCCGTCCATGGGAACGGCCGTTCACGAGTTTTCCCCCTACCACTCCCAATCCCAGTATTTCATCATAGTGGGTGTATACAGGCCTCCCGGAAACCATGGAAATCTGAGGGACCGCTGTCTCCTGGATAATGTATGTTTCCCCGCTGCGTAAAAAATCAGAATAATAAACAACACTTCCTTCTTCCAGGTCTTTTAACCTTTCAAGCAGTTCCTGCAGTGTAAGTCCCCTGTGGTCCCTGTCAATAAAAGTGAACTCTGCTCTCCCCCTGTATTCGTCGGCCAGTCCTTCCAGGATTCTCCGGTTGCCTGTCCCCGTTGTGCTTGTGTCGGTGATGATCACGACCTTATCAGACTCCGGGTGCAGTGCAAGGGCTAAATCAATGTTTGCCCTTTTATCAAGAAATTCGATGACACCGGTAATGTGGGTATCATGTCCTGCCAGCATGGTATCTTCAAGCCTATTGACCCCGCAAAAAACAATGGGGGTACCGGGGAACAGTTCATCATGGTGCCTCAGGAGGAACTGAAAGGCATTGTCATCGGAAGAAATGATGACGTCCATTTTAATGGCCCCGTACTTGTCCTTATACATCTCACGTAATCTCTCTACGTATTTACCCCCGGGACCGTCGAAGTATCTCTTCGTATCCATATACTCAATGAAAATTTCCGTATCAATGACGCTTTTGTTGAACACCGAGTAAATTCCCTCCATGATATCATCGGTCCATACCAGCCCCTGATGATAGGAATGCAGTACCAGGACTTTCTTTGATTCGTCCCCGTCTGAAGGGGAAGAAAAAAACAAGAGGAAAAAGAGATTGAGAAATATCGCGTAAAAAATATGACTTCGACTGCTTCTCTCAGGGGGCGGGAATATTTTATTGCTGGTATCGGTCATGAAGCCTGCTTTTGTGTCAGGAATGATTCTTTAAGTAAATTATATCAGGCCAAGAGAGGAAATAAGCACAGTTATAACGTGATTTAAAAATAAAATATAAATATGCCATTACGCTTCTTTCATGAGCGCAATAAAAAACCCCGTTCCTGTTGAAAAGAACGAGGTCAAAATCCATCTGCGCTGCCTGCGTACTGAATATCTCTTGTGTTAATGCCCTCCGGTCCCTAATATTCCGGATGCTGCGAAAACAAGAACGATAACTTCCACGAG
>JBFKMY010000250.1:0-4082 GCA_041629615.1 Thermodesulfovibrionia bacterium
ACAGACGCAGTTGACCCTTCGGGGAATTGACAAGCATCTTATAGGCCAGGTTTCCGCTAATATTCGCACGCTGAGGCCACCGAATATTTATAAGGGCAAGGGGATACGTTTTGCCGGTGAAGCAATTAAACTAAAAGTAGGAAAGGCAGGCAAGTAGACCGCAGGCATGATTGACAATATTTTCAAGTATATTTTCAGGAGTTTACTTTGAGCGTACGTAAAGAGATTGCAAGGAAGAAGAGACATTACAGAGTAAGAAAAAAAGTCAGGGGTACACCGGACAGACCGAGACTCAATGTGTTCAGGAGCGTTAAACACATTTATGTGCAGCTTATAGATGATTATTCCGGGAGAACTCTCGCTGCCGCATCAAGTATTGATAAAGAACTTAAGGGCAAGATGAGCACGGGCGGTAATATTGAAGCAGCAAAGACGGTGGGACAACTGGTCGCCAGAAGGGCAAAAGACAGGGGATTTAAAGAGATTGTATTTGACAGGGGCGGATATCTTTATCACGGAAGGATCAAGGCACTGGCAGATGCAGCAAGGGAAGGAGGACTGGAATTTTAGATACCACATTCCAGTATACAAATCACAAATGAATATGGAGGCAGTGTGGGCAGGATAGACCCGGAGAGTTTAAGCTTAATAAAGGACAAAGTAATACATATAAACAGGGTGGCGAAAGTAGTGAAAGGCGGACGACGCTTTTCCTTCAGCGCCCTGGTCGTTGTCGGTGATGAAAACGGGCATATAGGTTTTGGAAAAGGCAAGGCCCAGGAGGTCCCGGAAGCGATCAGAAAGGCGGTTGAACAGGCAAAAAGGTCACTCGTTAGAATTCCGATCATTGACGGGACAATCAGCCATCAGATTGATGGCATCTACGGAGCAGGAAAGGTTGTTATGCTGCCTGCAAAACCCGGAACGGGCCTTATCGCAGGCGGCCCTGTCAGGGCATTGATGGAAGTTGCAGGGATACGTAATATAGTCGCAAAATCGCTGGGAAGCCGAAATCCTTTTAATACGGTCAGGGCGACCTTTGACGGGTTAATGAAATTAAAGGACAGAGCAAGTGTTTTGAGGAGAAGCAGTAAGAGTGAAGAGGAGAAAAAGGGGTCTGCTCATGACCATGCTTAAAATAAAATTAAAACGCAGTGTAATCGGAAAACCGGAGAAACAGAGAAGGATCATCAGGTCTCTGGGTTTGAGGAGAGTGAATCAGAGCGTCCTGCACAAAGACACCCCTGTGATACGAGGTCAGATACACAAAACTGCTCACATGCTCGAAGTGAACACGGAGGCGGGGAAATAAATGAAATTATCAGATCTTGCACCAGCTCCGGGAAGTAGAAAAAAGAAAAAAAGAGTAGGCAGAGGTCCGGGGTCGGGTCACGGGAAGACCTCATGCAGGGGGCACAAGGGGCAGAAGGCGAGAAGCGGCGGGGGCACCAAACCTGGCTTTGAAGGTGGACAGATGCCATTACAGCGCAGGCTTCCCAAGCGGGGATTTACCAATATATTCCAGAAACAGTATGCAATTGTTAACCTTGGGACACTGGATAAACTGCCGGAAACCACGATTACTCCGGAGCTGCTCGTAAAAGAAGGAATAGTAAAAAAAATCCGGGACGGGATCAAGGTCCTTGGAAACGGAGAGATAGGCAAACCGGTTACGGTAAAGGCTCATGCCTTTAGCACTTCCGCCAGGGAAAAAATAGAAAAGGCCCGGGGCACAGCAGAAGTTATACAATGAAAACCCTGCTGGTGTCGTGTCACGTGTAAAGCGTCATTCCGGCTTGCCTGCCGGCAGGCTCATCCGGAATCAATGAGGAGCAAGATTCCCGGCGCAGCGGGAATGACGATCCAAATAAGCCGACACTGCAAGGTTGACGTGACAGTCGTCAATAGTAAAAGGTATGGAGACAGGACGTTTTTATTAAAATTTCCTTTAATCACCTATAATACGATTTGAATTTAATTTGTTCTTAATGTGAGTATCATAAACAGTTTTCAGAATGTCTTCCGGATAGCAGAACTGAAGAGCAGGATACTATTTACTCTTGCTCTTCTGGCTGTGTACAGGATAGGCGCACATATTCCGACCCCCGGAATTAACGGAGAGGAATTAAGTAAATTTCTCATGGACAGGGGCGGTGCCCTCATGGGATTTTTTGATATGTTTTCCGGAGGCGCACTGTCACGGGCAACTATCTTTGCGCTGGGAATAATGCCCTATATCAGTGCGTCCATTATCCTGCAGCTGCTTACCGTTGTAATTCCCGCATTGGGAGCACTCGCAAAAGAGGGTGAAGCAGGGAGAAAAAAAATCACCCAGTACACACGCTACGGTACGGTACTCATAAGCATCGTGCAATCGATAGGGATAGCCGTCGGGATAGAAAGCATGAGTCAGGGGGCCTTTGTTCAGAATCCCGGATGGCCATTCAGATTGCTGACCATGATTACCATGACATCAGGTACGGCCTTTCTCATGTGGCTGGGAGAACAGATTACAGAGAGGGGAATCGGCAATGGCATTTCCCTGATAATTTTTGCCGGCATTGTTGCGGGATTTCCCAATGCAGTTATCAGTTCCATATCCCTGATAAGGGCGGGTGAATTGTACCTTATATTAATGGTGATTTTGATTGTTGTGATGATAGCCGTCATAGCAACCATAGTCTTTGTAGAGCGCGGACAGCGAAAAATTCCCGTACAGTATGCGAAGCGGGTAGTGGGGAGAAAGGTGTACGGAGGGCAGAGCACCCACCTGCCCCTTAAGGTAAACACTGCCGGGGTCATACCCCCCATATTTGCCTCTTCCATTATTATGTTCCCTGCAACAATCGCAGGATTCATAGCGATACCCTGGGTACAGTCACTGGCCGGTCAGCTCACACCCGGCACTGTCTTCTATACCATCCTGTATGTAAGCATGATATTCTTTTTCTGCTATTTTTATACATCAATAACGTTCAATCCAGTGGATATTGCCGATAACCTCAAAAAGTATGGCGGGTTTATCCCCGGGGTAAGGCCCGGACAGAAGACAGCTGATTTCATCTATCATGTCCTTGCAAGAATAACCTTCGGCGGTGCAATTTATCTTGCAGCTGTCTGCATATTGCCTGATATAATGAGGGGGTATTTTAATGTACCTTTTTATTTTGGAGGGACGTCCATCCTCATTGTGGTTGGTGTTGCCCTTGATACTATTTCCCAGATGGAATCCCATCTTGTGACCCGCTCATACGATGGATTCCTTAAAAAAGGGAGAGTTCGCGGCAGAAGGGGCTGATCGGACTGGTGAAAAATTCAATATTAAAATCAAGCCCCTGAGTGTTTTGTATTTAATTGATAGTTCTAAAGTCAGACGATGAAATAAAAAGGATGGCGGAAGCGTGCCGGATTGTTGCAGAAGTTCTTGGAGGGATAAAAAAAAATATCGTACCCGGCGTCACAACGAAAGAACTTGATGATTTTGCGGAGGCCTCTATAGTTTCTAAAGGGGCCCGTCCGGCCTTCAAGGGGTACCGGGGGTATCCTGCAAGCGTCTGTACTTCAGTAAACGAACAGGTTGTCCATGGAATTCCTTCGTTAATACAATTAAAAAAGGGTGATATCATCAGTCTTGATATCGGGGTACACTATAAAGGGTTTTATGGAGATGCGGCAGTGACCCTCCCTGTCGGGGCAGTAAGCAGCGAGACGAAGAAACTGCTCTCAGTGACGGAAAGGGCGCTGAAAGCGGGAATGGAGAAATCAGTGGCAGGGAACAGACTCTCTGATATATCCTCTTCCATTCAGGAATGCGTTGAATCGGAAGGGTTTTCCGTGGTGAGAAATTTTGTAGGCCACGGCATTGGCAGAGACCTGCATGAGGAACCTCAGATCCCCAATTTTGGAAAGCCCGGAGAAGGGCCGGAACTGTTGCCGGGGATGACGCTGGCGATTGAACCAATGGTAAATGCGGGAAGCTGGGAAGTGATCATATTGAGTGACGGCTGGACAGCGGTGACAAAAGACAGGAGTTTATCGGCACATTTTTAGCATACGGTAGCCATTACGAAAAACGGAGTTGA
>JBFKMY010000251.1:0-4072 GCA_041629615.1 Thermodesulfovibrionia bacterium
AGTATAAAACAATGGAACAGGCTTGAGAGGACAAGATAATAAGCCTGAGAAAGGATGATGCAATGGAACTGATAGATCAGTTAAAACAGAATCTCGGGGTAAGTGATGAACAGGCAAAAGGTGGCGCCGGCCTGATTTTCAAGATGGCAAAGGACAAACTCGGAGGCGACTTCACTCAGGTTGCAAATGTCATTCCCGATACAGACGATATTATGAAGGCAGCTCCGGAAGGTGGAGGGGCAGCCGGAATTTTGAAGGGCCTTGCTTCAAAATTCGGTGTGGGTGGTGAAAAAATGGAAGGTATTGTAGGTCTTGCGAACGGGTTTTCAAAATTGGGACTGGACTCGGGTATGGTGAGCAAGTTCATTCCCGAAGTACTTAACTATGCCCAGTCAAAAGGAGGGGATACCGTTAAAAACCTCATCGGAAATGTGCTGAAGTAGAAGGCGCTGCAGAGGGTCATTGACTAATTATCCTGGAAAAAGGTAGCGTATATCCTCTACAATTTCTTGTACATTCAACCTGGAGGAAGGATATATGGCTGAATTTCCAGACAAAATTGATTTGAAGCTTGATACGCCGATTTATGTTGGATCTGTCCAGAAGCTCTATGATGTTCCCGGACACCCTGATCTTATCATAAGCGAAACATCTTCCGGGGGGTCTGTTTTTGATGTTGGGACGATTTTCACTATCGAAGGAAGTGACCTCGGGAGGGCGGGCTTCAGGCACCTTGTATTTCAGGAACTTCAGAACCCCGATGCATGGAAGGAACTGTCAGGGACGATTTCCGGGGGCAGTACTCTGATGCAAAAAGATATGTCCGGACTGGTTGAAACGGTCCTTTCAGGATTTTGCCGGAGCGGCGCCCCCACACATCATGTCGGCATGGTTGACAGAGACAGCGGGAAAGTATATTCCCGCGGGTTTCCTTCAAAGTTGAGCTACCTCACGCTCATAAAAAAATATCAGGTAATTAAGCCGGAGCTCAAGAATGTGCTGGGATGGCACTTCTATGACTATGAAAAATATCACCATGTTGACAGGAACGTCATTCCTCTTGAATATATTGTGAGACTGGGAGTGACAAGCGGGTCATCAATTCTGAAAAAATATAACCGGCTCAGTGATGATGATAAAAAGACGTATCTGACCGAGCTGGGAGTAGACACACTGAATCCGTGGACTCGGTTCGATCCTCCTGTTGTTGATCTTACCACCAAGTATGAACCTGAAGACAGAAACATCAGCCGCCAGGAGGCTGCCCTGATTTCCGGGGTGGGCGGAGACACATTTGCGCGCTCAATGATAATGGCGGCCCTTGGTGCATATCTGCTGCAGCAGATATTCTCCCGTATGGGACTGTATTTATGGGACCTCAAGTGGGAGATTGCACGGGAGGGAGACAATCTCGTTTTTGTCGACACTATTGATACTGATTCTGTCCGGGTTACCATGAATATCATTCGAGGCGATAAATCCTGCTTTGTTCACTTCAATAAACAGGCCATGAGGGACTACTACAGGATTATGCATGCTGACTGGCTTGATGCAGTGAATACGTCCAAGAAAATCGCGGCCCGATCAGGCAGGCCGTTTACCGAGATCCTCTCTGAAGGTCAGGAAAAAAACGATTTTCCGGGGACCCCGGTTATTGATGAGCGGTTTCTTGCATTACAGAAGCGGAAGTTTGAGATGATTCAGGATTTTATCCGGGGGAAGGCAGAGGGGCTTCACAGGGAAGCAGAAAAGATTGCCCTCGCGGAGATTGATTATTATGAGTCTGCGGGGAAGATCGGGGAGTATGAAGCGTTGAATGCCGTATTATAAGTGAATTTTCAACTCCTCCGGCAACGTATATACTTTAACAACGCCGCTGACCGGACAGGTAAATGACAGATAATAAGCGGTTAATTGCAGGTCTTCATTATCAGTCCCCTGCCCGTACATCCGGTCCCCGACAACGGGAAACCCCTCTCCGGCCAGATGACGGCGGACTTGATGTTTGCGGCCCGTCTCGATGTGAACATCCAGCAGCGTCCGGTTCAGGCGCGAATCGTACCTCAGATAACTGGCATGAGTAAGGGCGGACCGGTCATCCAGAGCTGAATCAATTATGACAGGGCCGCCCTGCTCAGGAAACTGCCCCTTGACAATAACCAGATATCTTTTTTCAATGGCCCGTTCCTGAAATAGCCTTGATAACGCTGCGGCAGTTTTCTTTTTGTGGGCGATCATTATTAAACCCGTTGCAGCGCGGTCAAGGCGGTGGACGATGAAGGCCGGACGCTGCGGTTTCATGTGCTGCTCCGCCCATCGGTTAATGGCAAAATGATCGCCCCATTTTGAACCCTGCGATAACATCCCGTAAGGCTTGTGCCAGATACTGTAAGCGCCTTCATCGGCAATCAAAACCGGCGGATCAACTTTTTTCAGGAGTATTGTTTCATTGTAGTAGAGGTGAAGCGTGTCGCCCGCCTGGACCACTTTATCCATGCGGCGAAGACGATGAGTACCCCGCCTGCTGGTAAGCCATACCGCGCCCCTTTGCATGGCCATCTTTACACGCGCCTTTGACAGACCCGATGCCCCGGCCAGCAGGCCTGCACCGGTCGCATTACTGCTTGTCACTTCGACATGGCATTCGAAGCGGTCCGGCAGTGTGCTGTTATTCACTTCCTATCTTTTTTGATATGGATTTTTTTTGGTGCCTTGTAAACAAACCAGTCTTCTTTTGTTATTTCATGGAAATGGTCTGCTTCATCGATTAATATCCTGGCAGCTGTTTTTCGAACAGCAGCAATTTCCACTCTTACTCCCTCACCTTTTAAATGGGTTACGAGGTCCACATAATCCGAATCCCCGGACATGATGATAATGGTGTCGACCTTTGATGCAAGCTGTGTGGCTTTGATGGAAAGGGGGATATCGGCAGATTTATGACAGGGAATAACCGACCCGTAATAGTTTTCGTGCAGTCTTTCGGCAAATTTGGCAGAAATGGATTTTCCTTCCCGGAAATAGAGCAGCCTGTTCAGGCCTCTCTTATTGAGGAGCTTCGGGATCAACTTGTCAAAATTGATCATGGCATTTGTTGTTTTAGAAAGATCATGGATGCTCCGCTCAATGTTGTTCCCATCACAGAGGATGGCCACCGACTGATTAATTAATATACTTTCCATAGTTCTCCTGCTTAAACACCCTCTTAAATATATAATTCACATTTTTGGTGTAGAACGTAAAGTCAAAAAGTTTTCCTATTTCTTTATCAGAGAGATACGCAGCTATCAATGCATCTTTTTTCAGCAGCTCCTTAAAAGGTATCCTCTGCTTCCAGCTCTTCATTGCCTGTGTCTGAACAACACGGTACGCGTCTTCCCTGCTTACCCCCTTTTCCGTAAGCATGAGAAGCACACGCTGTGAACAGTACAGCCCGTAGCTCCTGTCGATATTTTCTTTCATCCTTTCCGGATAGACCTGAAGGCCCCGCAGAATACCCGTCAGTCTTACCAGCATGTAATTGATCAAAATGGTACTGTCAGGGATTATTACCCTTTCAACTGAAGAATGGCTGATGTCCCGCTCATGCCAGAGAGGGATGTTTTCCATGGCCGCTATTGCATTTGACCGTACGATCCTGGCCAGTCCGCTCAGGTTTTCGCTGCCCACGGGATTGCGTTTATG
The DNA here is from genome assembly GCA_041629615.1 of Thermodesulfovibrionia bacterium. Taxonomy (GTDB): domain Bacteria; phylum Nitrospirota; class Thermodesulfovibrionia; order UBA6902; family UBA6902; genus JBFKMY01. The sequence continues at coordinate 3,685 of JBFKMY010000251.1, forward strand.
GGGCATGGCGGAGGAGCCTTTCTGTCCTTTTTCAAAGGGCTCTTCCGCTTCAAGCACTTCCGTCCTCTGAAGATGTCTGATCTCAACGGCCATCTTTTCGACAGCGCCTGCAATGAGCGCGAGGGTGTTCATGTACTCCGCATGCCTGTCCCTCTGTATGACCTGTGTAACGACGGGGTCAGGCTTAAGTCCGAGCTTTTTACATACGTACTTTTCGATGGAAGTGGGAAGACTTGAAAAGGTGCCGACCGGGCCTGAGAGCTGTCCGTAACTGATCGTTTCCCGTGCAGCCTTCATCCTCACAAGGTTTCGCTTCATCTCCTCATACCAGAGAGCAAAGGTAAGTCCGAAGGTTGTGGGCTCAGCATGTATTCCGTGGCTCCTTCCC
>JBFKMY010000252.1:0-4069 GCA_041629615.1 Thermodesulfovibrionia bacterium
CAGTATTCTGATAAAGGCCCTCAATGCACTGGGCATTACGTCAACGGAGACTGCAGATAACCTCCTCTATATTGTGCTTGCCGTTTTTGTGCTGAACCTCGGCCTTGCCACCGTGAATATGTCCCGGAGGGTGCTGGCAAAACAGCGGGTACAGAAGAGTTTTAAAAATGAGGAAGCAATCAGGGCCCTTACAAATAACGCAGAAATTGAACTTAAACACAAAGATGAGGCAAGAGTTGTTAACTTCTTGAAAGATAAGAGTTTACGTATCAAGTCTGAATCCGGTGCCGATACGGTCCGACTCTATGCCGGTAAACGCGATTCCGGCCGGTGGGGCATACTTTTCTTTCATCTGACCTTCTTTGTCCTTTTTGTGGGAATCATCCTGAGCGTGCTTACAAGGCATGCAGGTTATGTCGAGATGTCTCCGGGTGACAGCTTTGTAGAGATGCAGGACAATTATCTCAGAAAGACTGAAAAGCCTGTGCTTTTTGGTCAGGACAGGATGTTTAAACTCGTGCTTGAGGACATCGACCTTTCTTTCTGGAGGCCGGGTGTGGTCAAGCAGAGGGCAAGCAGTGTGCAGGTGTTTGACAGAGCAGGGAATGAAATTGGCAGACAAAGAATTGAGATAAATAAACCCCTGAACCTTGAAGGAATTAAAGTCTACCAGGGGACGAAGCAGGGGTATGTTGCAGGTCTGGATATCATTGATGAGGTCGGCACCAAGGCCACAGGCACTGCGCGTTTTCTCATTCCCAGAAAACCGGGTCAGAAGATGCAGAACACGATCAATGTTCCGGGTACTGACCTGAATCTTGTACTTGAACTATTCACAGAGAAACTGGGCGAGATTGAAGGTTTGGAGCAGTTGGGTGCACGGAGCATGGCGACACTCATTAAAGTCACGTCGATTGGAGGCGGCCCGCCATTATTCCGCGGTGTTGTCTTTTATGGAGGCAAACTTCAGTTTGAGGGACTTACCCTCCATTTCAGGAGTTTCAAACCCTATACATCATTTGTCATGGTAAGGGACTACGGCATCCCTGTTATATTTGCAGGTTTCTTCTTTCTTTTGATCGGCCTGGTGGTTACATATTTCTGGGTGCCGGAAAATTACTGGGCGGTTATTAAAAAGGGGACGGAAAAGAACACGCTCGTAATCGGCGCGACAACCGAGAAATACAGGGATTCGTTCAAGGACCGGTTTGAGGAGGATGTTGAGGAATTGAAGAAGGCGTTGATGTAGGGGCGTTGCATGCAACGCCCCTACGGTTGCGATAACATTTTTTTCTTTGTACGATAGCTATAGAGAAGGGATGTAAATACAAATGCTGACACAAACCATATTCTACTGGCTCGCAATCGCAGCCTACGTGCTGAGTTCAATCGCATATGCCGCGGGCCTTGCCTTTTCAAAGGAGAAATACAAGAAAGCCGGTGTCCCCCTGGCTATTGCCGGCCTGGTATTCCACACGGTCTCGTTAGGCGCAAGATGGACGGTTACCGGACACGGCCCTTATATAAGTACCTATGAAATCCTGTCATCGAATACATGGATAGCTGTACTCTTCTTCCTCGTCTTCCAGTGGAAGTTCAAACGCTTTGCAAATCTCGGCGTAATCGTCATGCCGCTTTCGTTTCTTATGATGGGGTTTGCCCTGATGGGATCAACGGAGGTCAGGGAACTGCCCCCGACACTGAGGACCGCATGGTTGTGGGTGCATATTATTTTTGCCAAGCTGATGGTCGCCTCAATGTTTATCGCGGTCGCAATGTCGGTTTTTTACCTGCTCAAGAAAAACAGGGGCGGGGTCAGCACAGGTTTGCTGTCAAAAGTCCCTGACATCCAGGTCCTTGACGATTACAGCTACAGGCTCGTTGCCTTCGGCTTTATCACGCTGACCATTATGATAATCACCGGCGCCATTTGGGCCAATGACTCCTGGGGCAGCTACTGGTCATGGGCGCCGACGCAGACGTGGTCTCTTGTTGTGTGGTTTGTTTACGGGCTGTACCTTCACGGGAGGATCACCTTCCGCTGGAAGGGGACGTTATCTGCGTGGTATATCATCCTCGCATTTGTTTTTGCGCTGATCGCATTTTTTCTCATCCCCTATTTCACGGCCGGGATTCATTCGGCGTATATGGTTGATTGACATTGGGGAGTCTATACATGTACGGGCCGGTTTCAACCCCGAACATAATAGCATTAGGGAAAAAGATGAGAAATCACTTTAGGTTTCACTGGAAAATTCCGATAATACATACAGAATCGCGATTCATGATCAGGATCATAGCGATTATTAAACGAATAGTAGTAAAATAAAAATAACATATGGAAAATAAATATAAAAAAGTACTCCTTATAACCCCTCCCTACCACTCCGGAGTAGTCGAATCGGCCGGAGTATGGATGAACGTTGCATTTGTGTATATTGCGGGAAGCCTTAGGGCTGCGGGATATGATCCTGTCATATACGATGCCATGAGTTACTGGGACGGATACGGTGATATAGAAAAGCGTATAAAAGACGAAAAGCCTGATGTTGTGGCTACCACTGCATTTACTTCGGGCATAGTCGATGCATTGAAGGTCCTGAAACTTGCCAAGGACATTAATCCGGAGATTTTAACGGTAATCGGAAACGTCCATGCCACATTCTGCTACGAAGAGATACTCAAAGAGAACCACGGGCATGTGGATTATATTGTACGCGGCGAAGGTGAAGAGACGGTAGTGGATTTGCTTGACTGTATAAACGATGGCCGTGAGGCAGAGACAGTCAAGTCAATTTCATTTTATAGAGAAGGCAATGTTGTTTCAACGCCCTCAAGACCGGCGATACAGGACCTTGACAGCCTGCCGATGGCTTGGGACCTCATAGACTGGTCCATTTATACATACAAAGCAATGGAAGGCTCCATCCTGGCGATTGTAAGCTCATCAAGGGGCTGCAACCAGCAGTGCAGCTTCTGCTCTCAGCAGCTCTTCTGGGAAAGGAAGTGGAGGGGCAGGAGCGCGGAGAATTTTGTTGCGGAACTCGAACATCTGAGAGACACCTACGGAGTAAACGTGGTGATGCTGTCCGATGAAACGCCGACCTTGAACAGGGAGCGGTGGGAGAAGATCCTTGACCTTCTGATAGAGAGAAAAGTCGGAGTAAAGCTCCTTATGGAGACGAGGGTGGATGACATAATCAGGGACGAAGGGATCATGTGGAAATACAAAGAGGCCCTGATTGATCATGTGTATGTAGGGGTGGAAGCGACAACACAGGAGACGCTGGACATATTCAAAAAGGACATCAAGGTTGAAGAGTCAAAGAAGGCCCTTGATCTTTTAAATGCGCAGGAAATAGTGACGGAGACATCCTTTGTCCTCGGCATGCCCGATGATACGAAGGAGAGCATGGAGAGGACGATTCAGCTTGCGCGGTATTACAACCCTGACCTGGCGTTTTTCCTTGCCATAGCGCCGTGGCCGTATTCCGACCTTTATCCGCAGTTGAAGGACTATGTGGAAGTGAAGGATTACAGCAAGTACAACCTTGTGGAGCCTGTAGTTAAACCCAAGGGTATGACGCTTGATGAAGTAAGGGACATACTGGGCAAGGCATCGAGAGAGTTTTACATGTATAAAATGAACAGTCTTGACCTGATGACGGAGCGGAAGAGGGAGTTCATGATCAAGGTAGTCCACATAATTGCCACCAGTTCATATCTCGCTGAGACAATGAGCGGTACCTCCATGCCTGAAGATGTGAAGAAAATGCTGAAAAAACTTAAACGTCAGCATGCTCATTGAGGCGGACTTTTTATATCAGCTGATAACCACTCATCTCTCAATATTTTTTGTTCTCATCATTAGAAAGGCACACCGTGCTTTGTCTTTTTCATCCCACCGACCAGAAAAAGACCTAATCTGCAAAGCATTAACGCTCGATGAATACCTAAGTTACAATCGCAATAAGCTAAATAATACAATGAGATAGTTGTCAGGCTGAGATGCTGGCCAGAGAATTGAGTTATTATACGCAAAGATAGGGATATAACTCATTTAAAGGCA
>JBFKMY010000253.1:0-4057 GCA_041629615.1 Thermodesulfovibrionia bacterium
ACGTCCTGCGTACCGGACTGAAGACCGATCCCCTCTATAAAGAGGACAGGGATACATTAAAAGAGTGCACTGCTTTTCAGAGGAAAAGGGGAAAATGCGATATGAAGACACTGAAGGAGTTTATGAACAGGAATAAAAAGGTCAGCCGGACATATGCCTCAAAAGGGTAATAATTATATTGGAATTATAAGAGTTATGTGCTATATACAATTATATAAAAGAGGGGAGGGATAAGATGGGACTCATGGTTAAAGTAATCATGTCCGTCCTTTTGCTCTGTCTTCAGGTGAATTTTGCCAATGGCGAAACAGTTACTCTGCAGCAGTCCGTAAGCATTGCATTAAAAGACAGTCCCGCGCTCAGGTCCTATCACTGGATCGTGGAGGCGCAAAAGCAGGAGGTTAAGACCGCAAAGGGCTCCCTGTTCCCGAAGGTCAAGATAGAGGAAAGATATCAGCGGACGGACAATCCGACCTATGGCTTTATGTCCAAACTCAATCAGGAGCGGTTTACACAGGATGATTTTATTATTGGTGCCCTGAATAATCCCCGGGATATTTCTGACTTTCAGACTTCCCTGAGCTTCGAGCAACCGCTTTTTCTCCCCGGTGTGTATTCGGGGGTGCGCATCAGCGGTAAGGAGCTTGAGGCGAAACAGGCCGAGTATCAGAGGAAAAAGGAAGAAGTAATACTCCATGTTGTCAAAACCTTTACTATGGTACAGACGGCCCGGGAGTATTTGACGGCTGCTCGGAAAGGCATGGAAGATGCACGGGAACATAAAAGAATAGCTTCACTGAAATATGAAACAGGCGCGGGACTGTATGCGGATGTACTCAGGGCGGAGGTGTCTGTCAAAAGTGCTGAATCAATGCTCGTCAGGGCGGAAAGCAATCATGATGTGGCCAGAAGAAGGCTGGGCCTTGTGCTCGGCAGGACAGGGCCGGTGGACGTGTCGGGGGACAAACCGGTGCTTCCCGTGGACCATTTGCAGAGCTATATCGATGCCTCGGTGCAGCGGAATGATTTAAACGCCCTCAGATTACGTTATAAAAATTCAAAGACCGCCGTTGAAAGGGAAAAATCCGTATTTCTTCCGGAAATAGGATTGGGGGGAAGCTACTTTCTGAATGACCACGAAGACCCGTTTTCTCCGGAAGGCGAAAGTTATGTGATTGCGGGATTTCTCAGGTGGAACCTTTTTGATGCCTCTGCGTATCACAGGATCGGAAAAGCAAAAACCATGGTCCGTGAAGCAGAAGAACATATTTCCGGACTGGAAAAGGAGATTCACTTCAGGGTTAACGAAGCCTATATACGCGTCAGGGAAATGGAGCAGAACCTTTCACTCTCGCGGGCCCTCCTCACCGAGGCTGAAGAGGCCCTCAGGCTTGTGCGGTTACGGTATGAAAATGCTCTCGCACCGCTGGTTGATCTCCTTGATACACAGGCTGTTCTTGACAGGGCGAGGGCGGGACAGGCTGAGGCAGACAATGCATATCTGAATGCAATAGCGGAGCTATATTATCAGAGCGGAATACTGTTAACGACGTTACATAAAAATGAAAAATGAGATGGGGAGGAATTTTAATTGAAAAGTCAAATAGCACTAAATTTGTTTGTGGTTTCTCTCTTCATGCTGACAGGCTGCGGCGAAAAGATAAAACCCGGGGAAAAAAGCGTTGAGAGGCCCCTTGTAACGGGCGTCGCAACTGAACAGACAGCACTGACTGCGGAAATGGTTTATTATGAAGCCTCAGGGACTGTCACGGCAAAGAATACATCGCTCGTCTCGGCAAAGGTAATGGGAGAGGTCAGGGAAATCAGGGCCGCTGTTTCTGACAGGGTAAGGAAAGGAGATGTCCTCCTCGAAATACATTCCCCGGATATTGAGGCCAGGGCCGCGGCTGCACGGGAAGCCGTTGGTGAAGCAGGACAGGGGCTGATGGTGGCGGAGGAAAACAGGAAGCACAGGGAGCAGACCTATGAGCGTTTTAAAAGGCTTTATGAAGAAAAGGCAATTTCAGAGCAGGAATTTGACGGGATCAGGACACAGCGCGAAGTCGCGGTCCATCAGTATGAACTGGCGCAGAAGACATTAGAAAAAGCAGAGGCAGCCCGTCGCGAGGCAGAGGCATTTAAAGGGTATACATTCATCACATCCCCGGTGAACGGGATTGTTGCAGAGAGAAAAATAGACAGGGGAAGTACGACGGTCCCGGGGAGCCCTCTTTTTATTATCGAAGAACCTGTGTACAGAGTGGAAGTGCCCGTAGATGAAGGACGGCTTTCCTCAGTCAGGATTGGCGATCAGGTCATTGTCCTGATTGATACGCTCGATATGACGACGACCGGAAGGGCAGGAGAAATAGTGAGCCGTATTGATCCTCTTACGAGGACGTTTACGGTGAAAATCGATTTGAAAGAGGACGGGGCCTTCCGGGACGGTTTATATGCACGGGTAAAATTCCCTGCAGGCAGGAAATCAACGCTCTATGTAAACGAAGATTCACTCGTCTCACGGGGGGAACTCCGGGGGGTGTATGTAGTGGACCCTGAGGGGGTCATTGCGCTCCGGCTTGTGAAGACAGGCAAGCACAGGGACAAGAGAGTCGAGATACTTTCAGGACTCAGTGAGGGGGAACGGATAATCGTGAGTGGAACGGCCCATGCGGTGGATGGGGGAAAAATTGATCGCAACTGATCGCCGCATACAGGTAACAGACATGACGGAACACAACGCGCACGATGAGGTAAAAGATACATGGAACGCATAGGGCTGGCGGGGAGTATTGCAAAGGCATTTCTGGTTTCAAAGCTAACTCCTTTGATCGTAATAACTGCCCTGCTGCTCGGCCTCTTTGCAATTATTGTTACTCCCAGGGAAGAGGAGCCGCAGATTATTGTTCCCATGGTCGATGTGTTTGTCCAGTATCCGGGGGCCAGTGCGGAAGAAGTTGATGAGCGTGTTATTAAACCCATGGAAAAACTTCTGTGGGAAATCAAGGGTGTTGAGTATGTTTACTCAATCGCAAAACCGGGAATGGCCATTTCCATTGTACGATTTTATGTCGGCGAAAATACTGAAGACAGTCTTGTAAAGCTCTACAATAAATTAATGTCACATTACACGCTGATACCCCACGGGGTATCAGAGCCCCTTGTCATGGCAAAATCCATTGATGATGTGCCGATCCTCTCGCTGACCCTCTGGAGCGAACGCTATGACGGGTATCAGTTGAAGGAGGTGGCCGGTGAAGTTGCCGATGAATTAAAAAAAGATGCCGAGGTTTCAGAGGTCAGTGTCATCGGCGGACAGAGGAGGCAGCTCAGGGTCAATCTCGATCCGTCAAAATTGAAGGCATATAACGTGACTCCCCTGCAGATATTCCAGGCTGTGCGCGGGGCAAATATCAATCTCCACTCCGGAACGTTCCCCTCCGGGAATGAAGAGTTTATTGTTGAAACCGGTGTGTTTCTCAGGAGCGCTGAGGATGTCGGCAATATTGTTGCCGGTGTCTATAACGGGAGGCCTCTCTACTTGAGGAATGTCGCAGACATCATTGAAGGACCTGAGGAAGCTGCCAGTTATGTCTTGACGGGTTTTGGTGCGGCTTCGGATATAAAAAAGAGCGGACTTTATGATGCTGTTACCATTGCCGTCGCAAAAAAGAAAGGGACGAACGCCACGCATATCACCGGGCGGGCGCTGAAAAAGATAGAGGCGCTCAAGGGCGTTATCATCCCCGGTGATATCACGATAACAACAACAAGGAATTATGGTGAAACGGCAAAGGAAAAGTCTGACGAGCTCCTTGAGCACATGCTTATTGCGGCCATCTCCGTGACCATTCTTATTGCCCTTGCGCTTGGTATGCGGGAGTCGCTTATTGTGGGGGTCGCTGTTCCTGTTACCCTCGCCCTCACCATACTTGTCAATTATATGTACGGGTATACCCTGAACAGGGTCACGCTCTTTGCCCTTATATTTTCCATTGGCATCCTTGTCGATGACGCTATCGTGGTAGTGGAGAATATCCACAGGCATTTCAGGATA
>JBFKMY010000254.1:0-4049 GCA_041629615.1 Thermodesulfovibrionia bacterium
CCATAGACATGCGGAAAGTCGCCTTTATTGATCCCTTCGGTATGGTAGGAATTCTGGAGGCCGGGAGATTTTTTGATGCCGGGGGCTGCAGGAAAAGGCTTTTGCTTCCGGAATCGAAAGAGGTATTGAGATATCTTGAGAGAATGGACTTTTTTAAATATGCCGACCGGTTTTTTTCTCTTGATTCCGTGAGACCGGAAGTGCCCGATAAATTTCTCAGGAGCGCGCGGTCCGATGTACTCCTTGAAATCACCCCTATTGAAAACTCGGAAGACATCCATTTTATTGTCGGCAGGGTAAAGAAACGGGCATATTCCATCCTTGATAAACATCTTCATTATAATGAACGCGGCATAAACGGCTTTATTGTTGCCCTTTCTGAAGTGTGTCAGAATATTGTTGAGCACAGCGAAAACACCGGGTTTGTAGGAATACAAAAATATTATTTTCAGGGGCGTGATACAAATGTTGTAAAGATTGCGGTAATGGACCTCGGTATTGGTTTCACTCAATCGCTGTCCGGCAGGGTTTCCGTTGCACATGATCTCGACGCAATCGAAAAGGCACTGATGTACGGGTATTCACGATACAGCGATGACGGAAGGGGCCATGGACTGGCAGCAGTCAGAAGATTTATCGGACAATGGAACGGAAAAATTTCTATCCGTTCCGGAACGGCAAAGCTCTCAATTATTCCGGAATGGTCCTGGGGCAGGGCGAGAGAACGGGACCTGACGTACTTCCCCGGAGCGCAGATAAATATAATGCTGCCAGAGGTAAAAAAGGAGAAAAGTGCGAAAGCGCCAAAGCCTGAGATAAAAAAGCGCGTCCCCCCTCTGGCAAAGGAATGAAGAGGAATGTCAACCATTATGATTTACCATGAAGATAATGATCATGACAGTACATGCAACACCTGCGCGGAACGTGCTCTGGAATTAAGGGACGCCTACAACACCCTCTCTCCTTTTATAGAGAAACATACTTCAATCGTATGCCCTGAATGTGAAGAGGTCTGCTGTATTGATAAGCATTCTCATTATGACAGAAATGACCTGATCTATCTCAGGGCGCTTGGTGCAGAAATAAATCTGGATCCTCCGTACAGGGAGGAGACGGGTCCATGCAGATATATAACTGAAAAGGGATGTTCACGTGAGCGATGGGAAAGACCGTTCCGCTGCACCTATTTTTTCTGCAATCCTTTGCTCAAAAGCCTGGAAAATGATAATGCCAAGCTCTATAAGGCTTTTCTGGAATATTTTCAATATGTTATATCTGTGAGACAGAAACTCCTGGAATGAATTCACCCCCGGGGATTTCAACAGTCTCTCTTCATCATCGTCTATTCAAAGTCATTCCTTTATATTTTTCAAAAAGGTCTGTTTGCATTACCTGTTCCCTGTCTGCTGAGTAATACTAAAGAGTAACGCTAAAGAACATTTTTTTCTTGACAATATATGATAATTATGATTCAATTGAATCAATTGAATTAACAGCTGGGATGAATTAATTCAAACCAGAAAAAGGGGGCTGGAGTGGCCTATCACAGGGATATTTTTGCAAAGACCAGTCAGGAAGCAGAGCAGTTTACTGAAATATTCAGGGAATTTGATTTCACCTGTTTCAAAGATGAATGTAATTTCTTCTGTCCTGAGTGCAGAAAAATGCTGAAATGTACAGCATATAGCGAGTTCAGGGAAGAATGGGAATCATTCTACACATAAAAAAGCGTTCCGCTTCCTCTGCATAAACAGGAACACAGGATAATCATTCATACAGACCATTCAATAGAAACCCTTATAGTACAGGGAGGTTTATTATGTCGGAGAGGAAATCATTTGATAATGTCATTGAATCAAACCGGCACATGGTCATCTCGCATAACAGGCGAATGGATGAAGTGAGAAAAAACTTTTCCGTCAGCGTTGAGGGAATGGTTGCTGCCAGACCTTTCAACAGGGAGTCGCGTTCAAAAAAAAGGGCGAGAAACAGGGATTCATAGTATTTGTTATTTCTCCCGGCAGAGCTGTTATCTGACTTTTAACATATCGAAGAAATAAGCGCGTGTAAAAATTGACTACCGTTGACGTATACGCAATCCTGAAAGAGGAACTCAAAAACGGCTCCAGTGATCTCGTTACACGAAGGTCGGGGCAGGTGGTACGGGAGCGGATTGAGCGGGACATCGAAAAAGAAGAGGGCATAACGGTCATTGCACTTGATTTTACCCGTATAGGGGTTATCGACTATTCCTGTGCCGATGAAATTGCAGCCAAGCTTATATCACGCCTTCTTGGCGGTGAATATGGAGACAGGTACCTCATTCTCAAGGGTATCAATGATAATCAGAAGGAAAACATAGAGGTTGCACTGGAAAGGAAGGCATTGGCGGTAATGGCTGAAATGAGGAACGGCACGAAGGTATTGCTTGGCAGTCTGAACAATTATTTGCGGGACACGCTGGAGTTTGTTGTTAAAAACGGCAGAATTACGGCCAAAGACCTTTCCGGGGCAATGCAGCTCGAGGCAAATACGAGCGGGACAAGACTTCTGAATCTGCATAAAAAAAGGCTTGTGAAAAGGACAGAAGAGATCAGGGACGGCGGAAGGGTGTGGGTGTATGAAAGGCTGTAAGTGAAAATGAATGAGGTGGCCGCGGCCTTCACTCTGTTAGAGAAGAACATGCCGGGGTACGAAAACCGCCGCCAGCAGATAAAAATGGCCGAAGCAGTCTCCGATTGTCTCGCTCATAATGACAGACTTATTGTGGAGGGCGGCGCCGGCATCGGCAAGTCCTTCGCATATCTGATCCCTGCGCTGCTGTCAGGGGAAAAGACGGTTGTTTCAACGGCCTCGATAGCCCTCCAGAATCAGCTCGTTGAAAAGGATCTTCTCTTTCTTCAGGCATCCCCGTTGTGCCGGTCGCGGACATTTTCCTTTGCCATGCTTAAAGGGAAAAACAACTACCTCTGCCTGAAGAGAGAGCGGGAACTTGGGCCCGGGTTTGGAAGGGAATTCAAAAAATTTCTTGAGTGGGTCGCTGAAACAGAAACAGGGGACAGAGATGAGCTGGATTTTATTCCCGATTTCTGGGCGCGTGTGTGCGGTGATTCCGATGACTGCAGCGCTACCCGGTGCCCCTTTTATAATGACTGTTTTTATTATCAACATTACCGTTCACTCCGCGAAAAGGACATAATCGTCATAAACCACCATCTTCTCGTGTATGACATGATTTCTGATTTCAATCTTCTGCCCTTTCACAATCATTTGATTATGGATGAGGCCCATCAGATTGAAAACGCTATTTCCCGTGTAATGGGGAGCACCCTGAACCATACGAGGGTCATGTGGCTTCTCTACCGCCTCAGGGGGCTGAAGATTTCCGTTGATCACCTCTTTGAGCCTGTTGAGTCCTTTTTTGACAGGAAGGACTTTCCTCCCAGGACCATGCATCCCGTTCCCGGGGCAGTTATTGATGCATTGATGAACCTGAAGGAGATGTTTGCCTTTGACAAACTGATTCGCAGACTGAATGAAGGCAAAGAATCTTCCGGCAGGGACGACCTGAAGGACCGGGTTGAAACGACCATCAATTATGTAACGTCCCTTGCACATGTAATAGAGGATTTTCTGGGACAGGGAAATCAGGACAAGGTCTATTTCATGACAGTGAACAAAAAGAAACTTGAACTCGTGAGCAGCGTTGTGGAGTGCGGGGACCCTTTCGGCATAATTGTCAATGCATATGAGAGCGTTGTCATGACATCGGCCACACTGACAACTTCCGGGAGTTTTGTCTTTATCAGGGAAAGGCTCGGCCTTACGGAGTTTAAGGAACTGGTGATTGACTCTCCCTATGATTTTACAAGGCAGGCTCTTTTATATATTGATAAAGACCTTCCTTCGCCCGGGAAAGAAAACAGCGGAGATTTTCAGGATAAAAGCCTGGATGTCATTGAGAGGCTCATACAGGCATCAAAGGGGAGGGCACTCGTGCTGTTTACCTCCCATGCCCATTTGCGTTTTACCTCGGAAAATATAAAGAC
>JBFKMY010000255.1:0-4047 GCA_041629615.1 Thermodesulfovibrionia bacterium
CGTCAGCGACGAACCCGACATGGTCGGCGCGTTGGGCGCGGCGATCCTGGCTCTGCGACGGCTGGAGAAAATCCGCGAGGAGAAAAAGAGCCCGGCAATGGCCGAAGAGGCCAGAGCCCTTTAACGAACAGAAGGAGAAGAAATGAAGAATAAAATACAGCTGCTCATAGTCATATCATTAGGGTTATTTAGTATTGCTGCCATGGCACCGCAGGAAATTCAAATAACAGGTCCGGATAGCGCAGACAAGATTTTTATCAATTCCCTTGATGAAAAACGTGCGCTTGTTTCGGTGCTGGATGCAGACGACAATCCGATTCACGGACTGCAGGAGAAGGATTTTTCTGTAAAGAAGGGGAGCAGTACAGGGAAAATCAGTTCTGTATCGCCGCTTGAGAGCACAGAAGACGTCCCGTTAAATATCGTACTTGTGGTCGACAACTCACTTTCCATGCAACAGCGAAAGGCAGTGGAGCCTCTGCTTAATGCCCTTGAGGAACTGTATCCGGTTTTCAGGCCCATTGATAATGTGCATGCCATTGTCTTTGATGACAATAAAACAACGCCTCTGAGTGGAAAAATGGTGCATGCCAGATCATTTGCGTCGAATAACATCGATGAACTCAGGACTTTTTTCAGCCAGAGCTTTACCGGTGGACTTACGAAAAAGACGTATCTCTACGACAGCATGATGCTTGGTCTTGACATAACCCGCCAGATGCCGGAGAAGAGCAACAAGTTCCTCATTGTATTTACCGACGGGGAAGATATTAACAGTACATTCAGCACATCAGCAGTAGAAGATTCAGCAGGAGGAGTGTCAAACCTGTCTGCCTATTCACTCGATTTTATGGAAGGCACTTCAACGGACTTTTTTCTGCGGAATTTTTCAGAATCTCACAGCGGAAAAATATGGAAGGCCGAATCATCCGCTGAACTTTCACCGATCTTTAAGTCTGTTTCAAATCGCCTTCGTCATCAGTATGTCATCAACTACCGTTTCCTCAGTCCGCCGACGGGGACCCTGGCATTTGAACCCGCAAATCTCATTATAGAAGAAGTGACAACCATCGACAGTTCCCCCTTTCTTAATTATGTATTTTTTGAGGAAGGGAAGAGTGACATATCCGATGAGTATGTTCTGTTTACCCGGCCGGAGATGACAAGGGACTATTCGGAACAGAAACTGGGCGGACCCATGGAAAAGTATCGCAATATCCTCAATACTGTTGGCAAACGGCTCCAGGAAAATCCCGGCGCAGGGATAACCATTGAAGGGTGCAATTCAAATATGGGACCGGAGCGCAATAACATCGCTCTTTCGAAAAAACGGGCCGAAGCTGTTCAGGGATATTTAAAAGATATCTGGAGCATTGATCCTTCGAGGATTGAAGTAAAGGCGAGAAACCTTCCGGAAGTCCCGAGCGCACGCACAACAAAGGCGGGGATCGCGGAAAACCGGCGTGTTGAGATTCACTCTGCTGATCCGGCAATTCTCGATATCGTCAAAAGCACCTATGCGCAAAAAATAACCGATACAGCAGCCCTTCTCATCAAGCCTCAGATTCAGTCCGATGCCGGTATTGCCCGGTGGAAGGTGGATTTAAAGGGAAGTGATAAAACAGTCATTGATTCAGTCTCCGGAAAAGGGGATATCGGGTCTGCCGTCACCTTTAATCTGGTACCCGCCGGTCTGAGCAGGATCGCGTCCTTTAAAACACTTACTGCCGGTGTTGAAGTAACCGATAATGAGGGAGCAGCATTTAAGGATGAGAATGCCGCAATAACGAACGTAACCTATATCAGGAAGGAAGCACAGACAGCAGAGAAGAGGGGAGAGCGTATACTGGAAAGATACACCCTCATTCTCTTTGAATATGACAAAGCTGACATACGAGAGCACAATAAAGCGGTAATCGACAGGCTGGTTGCCAGGATGAAGGATCTGCCGGATGCTGATGTCAGGATAGTGGGCCACACTGACTCCACTGGTTCCGAGAACTATAATTTGCGGCTTTCAGAACGCCGTGCCAGGGCAGTCTATGACCAAATATTGGCAGCCGGCCTCACAGCGCGCAAAAACGTGACCTATACGGGCGTCGGCCTCCATCATCCTCCCTATGATAATTCCCAGCCGGAAGGCCGCGCACTGAACCGCACGGTTATCGTAACGCTCGATTACGAAGAGAAAATCTGAAAGAAGTCGCTGCTTCACACGGGGCCCGGGCCTTCCGGGCCCCGTTTTTACACAACCGGCTGCTGCAGCATGCAGGCAGCATGGTGACCCCTGCTCCTGCCCCGTTCAGATGTATGCCCGTTGGATTCAGATAAACGGGATATATATCTTTCTTCCAATTTATCAGTCGCTTATCAATTCAACTTAAGAGCAGTGAATAAAAAGTCGAAGAGATATATGTTTCTCCGGTGCTGTAAGGATTAATGACGGTGGATATGATGATTAATGAAAGTTCACATTTCAGGGGAAATCTCTTCAGAATACAGTGTTTGTTTTCCGCATGTATCAGTATTATACTGGTTTCCTGTGCAGCCTCAAACACGCAGCAATTGAAGAAGAAGGAACCAGGCTTTGACAGGAAGGTCAGCACCAGAGAGTACAATGATTCAGGACTTCAGATTGTACATGCCCTCGGCTCGGGAAATGCAGAAGCATTCACCATGCTCTTAAACAAACAGGTCATTCTTTATCGTGCATTTCAGGGAATGCCGGAAAACAGTCATATCAGCAGGGCAAGAACAAAGCTTGATAGTGTTCTGGATCAGGCGGGCATTGTCATGACAGAAAATCTCGGGGAAAAGACACAGTTGACCTTTGTGAAAACCCGCCTTGTTAAGGATGAATACCGTGCGCTCGTGCGCGTAAATATGGGTGACAGGGGACTATCATACATTGATTTCATATTGGATAAAGACGACAGCGGTATGGTCAAAATCATTGACTGGCATGACTATGCGCAGGGCCAGCTATACTCCGAATCACTTCGTCAGGCCCTTGTTTTTATGCTGCCCCGGGATGATTCTCTCTTTGCGACATTGCTCGGTGAGTCGTGGGTCGACAGTGACAGTTTCGGCAAGATTTCGGAGCTGGCCCGTCTGGCACGGCAAAGAAACTATACAGCGTGGCTGGAGAAATACCGGACGTTACCGGACAGGCTTAAATACAGCCGGATTGTCCTCGTAACGCGCGCGCTGATTGCAAGCGCATCAGGTTCTGAAGACGAATATCGTTCCGCCTTGAGAGAGGTGAGCACCCATTTTGGTGATGATCCCTCGCTCAGCCTCATGCTCCTTGACCATTATCTGAGTGAAAGAGATTATGCTGCCGCGCACCGGTCACTTGAGACCCTTCGTGACTATACAGGCGGCGATGCAGCCATACACTTATTAAAAGCGAATGTCTGCCTGACAGAAAAGGATTACCCGGAGTCAATCAGGCATGCGCAGATTGCCATACATGAAGATGACACCCTTGAAGAAGCCTACTGGGCGCTGCTTGCAGTGAGTGTGTATTCCAATAAGTATGATATTGCCGTCAACACCCTTCGCCGCCTTGAACAAAACTTTGGTTACTCCTTTGATCCGGACCGGATTGCCCGTATCAAGGGGTATGATCAATTTGCGCGTTCATCGATTTTTGCCGACTGGAAATACGGCCTGCTTCCTTAAAAGCTATCCTCAGAAATACGGAGCAAAGGGGAAGATGCTATTTGCAATCACTGTCAGGCACAATAGAGGGAAGAGTCGGTGTCATTCTCTTCGTCCACTTTATCAATCGCTTTAAGCAAAATCTCAAGTTTTGCTTTGATTTCTTCTGCCCTCTCTTTTGTCTTCCTACTCACCTCATCCATATGCCTGCCCCCGATTACGTTCAGTTGCGTTCAGATCCGTAACTATTAAAGGGCTATATAGACAATAGTCACCAGAACGTAAAAAAAGACAAATGAATAGCACAATGCTTTAAGGATATCTTTCATGTCTTTCTACAATGCAAATAAGATGCCAGGAGATTTGCTTTTAAATATATAAATA
>JBFKMY010000256.1:0-4042 GCA_041629615.1 Thermodesulfovibrionia bacterium
ACTATAACCAGGAACGAATACATGGACAGAAGGGCATTCGAGAGAATACCAGTGAGTATGCAGGCCAGGCTGTTCTACGGTAATATGGTCTATGCTGGTATTGTCACCGATGTTTCGGCAAACGGAATGTTTATCTGTACAAAGATGAAGTTCCCCGTCAACTCTGTTCTCATCGCCATAGTCCGTGAACAGGGAAAGACCTTTAGCATGCCCATTAAAATCAGGCGCACAGTAACATCACACCATTTTAAAGACCATGACCGCAGCGGACTGGGGGTCGGACTCATGAGTCCTCCACAAGCGTATATAGAGTTTATCACTGCAAAAAAAAACCTCTCAGTGAAACTGCACGAACAGGGGACAGGATCCGGCCCGGAAGGGCAATGAAAAAGATGATTATGTTATCAAAGGGCGCAGTTCCCTGATATTTCAATCATCTTCATAATTATTACACCCTGTGGTCTCTGCCGCAGGGGACTTCACGGCGGTCTGCGGCAGCCTCTTTTCTCTGTTTTCGTATTATGTTATAGTGTACAATCCCTTTTTTCAGAATCTCTATATGGGTTTTCAGAATTTTTATAGTACATAAGAAATATATTCTCCCGGTTTTTATATGTCTGAATTGACTCCTTTAATGAAACAGTATCAGGAGATAAAGCGCAATTATCCTGACACGATTCTCTTTTTCCGCCTCGGGGACTTTTATGAAATGTTCGGGCAGGATGCAATAACTGCCTCAGGGATCCTGCAGATAACACTTACGTCACGGGACAAGGGGAAAGCAGACCCGTTGCCCATGTGCGGCATTCCCCATTTTACGTCCGAGTCTTATGTCTCCAGGCTGGTGAAAGCCGGTCACAAGGTTGCAATTTGCGAGCAGGTGGAAGACCCGAAGGAAGCAAAGGGGATCGTGAAACGGGAGGTCGTCAGGGTCATTACTCCGGGTACTTTTCTGCCCGACAACCCGAAGGAAAATAATTTTATCCTCGGATGTTTCCGGAAGGAAAACATATTCGGCATAGCTGTTGCCGATATTACTACAGGAGAATTTCTGATCTATGAAACCCATAACAGTCTTGTGGATGAGATAAACAGGTTTCATCCCAGGGAGATACTCTACCCGCTCAGTTTTAAAAGTAATGCCTCCTTTATTGAAGGCCTGAGTGACTTCTATCTCACTCATTATGATGACTGGTACTTTGATTACATTGAGGCATACCGGAAACTTATAAAACATTTCAGGGTCGCTTCCCTTGAGGGGTATGGCTGCGAGGGTATGATCGTAGCTGTATCAGCGGCCGGTGCGCTTCTGAATTATCTTGAAGAAACCCAGAAGAATGCCCTTGTATTTAAAAGGATACAGGTATTAAGACAGGACGCAAAGATGCTGCTCGATGCCGCAACGCTCAGAAATCTTGAAATCACGCGAAACATGCGTAACGCAGAGATTGAAGGCAGTCTCCTCTGGGTCCTGGATGAGACCCTTACCCCGATGGGAGGAAGGCTTTTAAGGAACTGGCTTATTAATCCGCTCCTTGACGGGAAAGAAATTAAACAAAGACAGGATGCGGTCGCTTCCCTTCTGGATGATGCCGGCAGGCTTTCAGACATGCAGGGCAATTTAAAGGGGATCCATGACATTGAGCGCCTCGCATCACGGATAGAAAACGAAACAGCAAATGCGCGGGACCTTATGGCGCTCAGGGCTTCTCTTGAGACGTTGCCTGCACTCAAAGACCTGCTTGGCCAATACAATGACAGGACAGTGAAGTCTCTGTCGGGAAGGATCGATATACTGGCAGGCGTGAGGTCCCTTATTGAAAAATCCATTGCAGAGGACCCCCCGCTGACGGTCAGGGAGGGCGGGTTAATAAAAAAGGGGTTTTATCCGGAGATAGACGAAATCAGAGAGATAAGCAGCAGCGGCAAGGATTTTATCGCCTCCCTTCAGGCCCGGGAAAGGGAAAGGACGGGCATAACATCACTCAAGGTCGGGTACAACAGGGTATTTGGATACTATATCGAGGTCACGAAAACGAATCTTTCCCAGGTGCCTGAGGAGTACATCAGAAAGCAGACCCTTGTCAATGGCGAGAGATTTATTACTCCCGAGCTCAAGGAATACGAGGCAAAAATCCTGGGCGCCGAGGAGCGGCTGAAGAACCTCGAGTATGATGTTTTCGTTAACGTGAGAAGTGATATTGCCGCTGAGGCGGAGAAGCTGATGCAGAATGCATCGGCAATAGCAGAACTGGATGTTCTGCAGAGTTTCGCCTGTTGTGCAGGAAAATATGATTACGAATGCCCGGTCGTTGACAACGGACAGGTGATACACATCTCTGAGGGAAGACATCCTGTGATCGAACGGTTATCAGGAAGTGATGCCTTTATTCCCAATGACTGCCTGACAGATTCAGGGCAGAACAGGATATTAATAATCACCGGCCCTAATATGGCCGGGAAATCAACATACATGAGGCAGGTTGCCCTTATCATCCTGATGGCGCAGATCGGAAGCTTTGTCCCGGCCAGGGCAGCGAGGGTAGGGATCGTTGACCGGATATTTACAAGGATCGGCGCGTCAGACATTATTACAAAAGGCCAGAGTACCTTTATGGTTGAGATGATTGAGACAGCCAATATTCTGAATAATGCAACGGACAGAAGCCTCATATTGCTGGATGAAGTGGGCAGGGGGACCAGCACCTTTGACGGAATAAGCATTGCATGGGCAGTTGTGGAATACATTGCACAGAAGCTGAAGGCGCGGACCCTTTTTGCTACCCATTATCATGAACTCACCGAACTGTCTATTGTCCTCGACGGCATCAAGAATTTAAAAGTAGCGGTAAAGGAGTGGGGGGACGAGATTATTTTTCTCAGGAGGATTGAAGAGGGCGGGGCGGATAAAAGCTATGGTATCCAGGTGGCCAGGCTTGCAGGCCTTCCGGAAGAGACGATAAAGAGGGCCAAAGAAATCCTGTCCAATCTCGAAAAATCGGAGCTCAACGAACTGGGGGCGCCAAAGCTCGCCTATGCTGCGGATTCTGAGGTTTCCCATGCACCCCGGACCGGTCAGCTCGATCTCTTTACAACTCAGGCGGACCCGGTGATGAAAGAACTGCTCGGCCTGGACGTTCTCAGCATGACACCCATCGAGGCCCTTAACAAGCTGTTTGAAATGAAGAAGAAACTTTCTGACGGGAAAGATAAAAAGGATAAGGCATCCTTATAAGTTCTCACCATGAGTGTTAAGCTGTAAAGATCTCATTTGCCTGACGTAAAAAAGAAGGAGCAGAAGAAAGATCTCAATAACTGAGAAGGATGCTGCGTGGTTAGCATCCTCCTCAGAGAGTTGTGAAGCAACGTTGCAGGTTAACGGTTACGGCCTCCCGGACCCATACCACCACGTCCGGGCCCCATACCGCCGCCGGGACCCATACCGCGTCCCATACCGCGTTCCGGTGGTTCATCGGGAAGGGTCAGTCCCTGTTCTTCGGCACGCGCTTTCATCTGCTCGTGATGTTCGTTGCGGATGCTCTCCCGCTCCTCAGCGGTTGCAGCAGCGCGCATTCTGTCACGATATTCAGCACGCTCCTCCGGTGTCATCAGCTGACTGCCATAGATCTGCTCCTCTGTCTGTATTTCTTCCTGTGCCTGTTCCTGAATACGCTCCTGATCTTCTGCCAGTGCAGGAACACCTGGGATCACAAACGCACCGGCCAGTAAAAGCACTGCTATCGCACTCCCTGTTGCCCATATTGTTCTTATCATCTTCTTTCACCTCCTTTCCATAATGAGCTGTCACGATCTTAAATCTTACTGTAAGAGCTCTCTAACTTTTCTTTATCACCAAATGAATGACCTGGCAAATGAATTCCATTAATAAATTCATAATCTGGTCTTATACGCCGCATTATTACAATATTAATATCATGTTTTGTATTCAAAAGGGGAACGTCAGACTTGCCATTTACGCGGTTAAAGAGGAAATAGTTTTCAGAACAAAGCCCGCCCCCCGTTCTTTCCTCCATGGATGCCA
>JBFKMY010000257.1:0-4025 GCA_041629615.1 Thermodesulfovibrionia bacterium
AAAGCATACGGTAAGGGAATGCCCTATGTATAATCAGCAAGCATGCCTCCCATAATCCCCTACTATCTGATTTCACTAAAATATATTGTAAGGCTTTCAGAGGCACATGCCACATTTTGATCATGAGAGGATCATTGCTCCATTCGCATTGCAGTGCTGTCCCATCCGGGAATTAGTATTAATTAAGCTCAATAAATCAAATAGTTATTAATATATTACACAACACAAGAATTGAGTTGATATGGACGTCGCCCGTGATGCTTTTAGATGAGTGATCTGCATACATCCGATATCATGGAAATCATATATCAGATAGCTTGTCTCATGTATATCAGGAAATTCCTTATTTAAAATCAGATAAAACCTCATACGATTTCAGAATAAACCTTATAAAGTTATATCATGCTCCTGTCGATAATGTTTTGTGTGCACACAAATTGAAAACAAAAAAGGAGGAGATGCATGAAGAAAATTCTTATCACCTTTGTAGCTGCCGCCGTTGTGTTGACAGCTGCTCATGCCATGGCGCAAACAACAGACACAAGCCCGCTCAACGTTCAGGCAGTGGTTAATGCACAATGCAATATTCAGAGTGTTACAGATCTGGACTTTGCTGATTATGATGTAACAAGCGCTACACCTGACGATGATGGCGTGGGAGACGTAACGTTTGCCTGCACCAGAGCAACAAACTATGATGTCTATATAACGGGCTTACGGGAAATCACAGACGGAACGGACACGCTCACATATGAGCTTTATGCTGATGCAGGAAGAACTACTGTTTTTCCGAATGCCATGCCCGGGGTAGTGAGTCCTCCTGCACCGGATAATGGTCCGATTGTACAGGGTATCTGGGGAAGAATAGGAGCATTGCAGGATGTGCAGGCCGGTACCTATACCGGATCTGTTACTGTGACGATCGAATATTAAAAAAAACTGTGGCTCACGGCGGAGAGGGGAACAAAGGGAGCGTTCATCGCTCCCTTTGTCATTTGATGGAAACAAAAAGCAATATCTGTGAGAACGTATAACAAGACACAATTGACTGCTCATGAAAGGAATGTATGCAATACATGAACAATCAACAAATGAAATTAGTTAAAAAGGCAACATCCTTTTTGCATAATTTGTATCATAGGTGCCGTCTCAATATAATCATATGTCTCTGTTTTCCGGTCCTGCTTGTCCTTTTACCTGAAAATGGATTTCCCGTAAATTTCTCTATTAATCCTGTAAGGATTTTCCTTGACGGTCAGAATAAAACAAACGTCCTGAAGATAAAAAATCAATCTGACGAGGACATTTCTTTACAGCTTCAGACCTTTTCATGGGCACATGACAGTTCAGGGAAAAACGATTATTCCCCGACAAAAGACATTATATTCTTTCCCAGAATCCTCACAATTCATAAGGATGAGGAAAAGATCATCAGAATAGGTACTGTTATCCCGCAGGATAATCAGGAAAAAACGTACAGACTGTTCATAGAAGAGATCCCTGCTCCGGATCCGGTGAAATCTAATGTAGTAAACATGGTGATGAAGGTGGGCGTCCCCGTATTCATATCACCTTTTGAGGAAGTACATGGGGGCAGTATTGTATCCACTGAACTGCTGGGCGGGACCCTTCATCTAAAAGTCAAAAACGAGGGCAATGCCCATTTTATTGTCAACTCCATAGCCCTGGAAGGCAAGGATTCGCCTGGAAATGAGATATATACGACAGAGATCGGCGGCTGGTATCTTCATGGCGGGAAGACCAAAGAGTACGAGATTGAAATTCCCGGCGATCATTGTCACAGCATTGCAACACTGAAAGTCGAGGTATCAACGGACAACAAATTATCTTTTAGTGAAATACTGAATGTTACCCGGGAAATGTGTCTACCATAGCATCTCATTATTAACTGTTATGATTTGCTTATTCTCATCCATCAAATCAGGCGGGTCCCAGGAGTATGTGATATTGAGGGTCATCCTGAATGAGGAGGACCATGGAGAAAAGTTCTGCCTCCTGCAGCCTGATAAGGATTTATGGCTCAAGAGGGAAGACCTGACAGGCATGAAACTCAAAGTTGATACAGGCGATGATATACTGTTTAACGGTGAGATCTACGTCCCCCTCACTTCAATGTCCGGTCTCGAATTTTTCATCAATGAGGATGCGGTGACGCTGGAAATGACAGCGCAGCCGTATCTGTTCAGGGGACAGGAAATTGATGCCCTTGATGGTAAATCCCGTACTGTTCAGTACGCGGAAACAGGCTCGGCATTTTTCAATTACTCCGGGATGTATGTTGATGAGCCGGAAGGACCATTTTTTAACCTATCGGGTGAACTGGGAATTAGCCTTGGCGATTATTTCGGAAGATCTGTCTTTTCATACCAGAAGACGGATGAGGTGGAAAGGGCCCTCCGGCTGGAGAGCAGCCTGACCATAAATGACAGGACGAGCCTGATGACTGCCACTTTCGGGGACTTTCCCGCCATATCAGGTGACCTTGGCTCCGGAATGCTCCTGGGCGGCGTAAACCTGTCCAGGAATTTTTCCATAGATCCCTATTATATAAGGTTTCCTTCCCTGGACCTGGCAGGCTCACTTGAGACTCCATCAGATGTAGAGGTGTACGTCGATGGTCTCCTTGTGAAAAGGGAAAGCCTGTCCCCGGGAGCATTCGTATTTCACGATGTACCTGCCACGGTAGGGCTTGGCACTGCAGAAATAATAATTAACGATGCATACGGCAGGGAGCGGGTGATTTCAACCCCGTTCTACTACAGTGACCGCCTCCTGAGAAGGGGCATTCACGAGTACAGTTACAGCCTCGGTTTTATACGGGAAGAGTACGGTGAAAAGAGTTTTTCCTATGGAAACATTGCCTTTCTCGGTCTGCATAACTATGGCTATTCGGACACCCTCACCATTGGCTATGCTGCTGAGACATCGGGGAGCGTAATAAACATGGGCCCGAGTGCTTCGCTGGTCGTTTCTCAGGCCGGGGTTATGGATTTTGCCATGGCGGTGAGCAAATCCGGAAAAAAGTCCGGTGTCAGCGGGCGTGCCGGATATACGTTCAGATCTAAAAAAATAAATGCCAGGATTCAGGTGCGGGCCGATTCTGAAGAATATGCAAATATTCTTCTCATGCCCTCCGATGATAAAGCAAAATTACACCTTGACGCAGCTATCGGATTTATAGGGAAAGATGCAGGATCACTCACTGCTTCATACTCGCTGTCCGACATGTATGTCAATGAAACGGCTTCCCGCGTTTCCCTTTCCTATAATAAGACGATAACGAAGATGTCTACCCTTTTTATCAACGGAAATCATATAAAAGACAGTGAAACACATAACGAAGTTATCATTGGACTTCATGTATATTTCGGCAGGAACACCTCAGGAAACGTTGTCTATACAGGGAGGGAAGATGCGGATAACACAAGGGTCAGTGTACAGAAGGGCCTGCCTCCGGGGAACGGATTCGGTTACCGGGCTGACGTGGAAAAAAACCGTGACAGGAATAATTATGGAGGAAAGGTCCAGTACCAGAATAATTACGGGACCTATGAAATAGGGTACCAGGACAGGCTGGACACGGAACGTTACCGGGTCATTGCTGCAGGAGGTATCGGTTATATTGACCGATCACTCTTCCTGAGCAGGCCAATCCTGGACAGTTATGCAAAGGTCAAGGTTGGTCAACTGGAAGGGGTGAGGACATATTATTACGGCAATGAAATCGGAAGAACTGACAGCAGGGGCGAAATAATCATCCCGAATCTTCACTCGTTTTATGAGAACAAAATAGATATAGAAATCCGGGATATTCCTCTTGATTATTCGGTTTCATCATTAACGCAATACATTTCACCCTCCTTCAGAAGCGGCTCTCTGATTCATTTTGATGTTGCCAGAATCCAGGGCATCACAGGAACACTGTTTGTTCGGGACAGGGGCGAAGAGAAACCCGTTGAATCGGCAATTATATTTGTGTATACAGAAGATGGAGCAGTGGAAGG
>JBFKMY010000258.1:0-4020 GCA_041629615.1 Thermodesulfovibrionia bacterium
CTTGATCCGGACATCAAAATCAAAACCACTCTTGCATATATTTTTTCCCAGAAATCCTTTTTTCTCCGCTTCTTTTATTGCACGTTTCAGACGGGCAATGGCCACAGGGTACTCCGCCCGAATATAGACATAGCCTCGGGACGAGCCAAAGGCATATGCCCCGATGATCAATCCCTCAAGAACTGAGTGGGGGTTCCCCTCGATAATGGACCTGTCCATGAATGCTCCGGGGTCGCCTTCATCGGCATTACAGATAATATACTTGGGACTTCCTTTTGCATTGCTGCAAAGCTCCCACTTCTGTCCGGTTGGGAATCCGGCGCCACCCCTGCCGCGGAGACCTGATTTCTTAATGACATCTATGACAGCCTTCGGCTTCATTTTCAGGGCCTTCCCTGTTGCCCTGTACCCGCCTGATTCAATGTATGAATCAATATCTTCAGGGTCAATTTCTCCGCACTGCTTCAGGAGTACTTTGGTCCCCTTACTGTGAAATGCCTCATACTCCGGTCCGACGAGCCACTCCTTCACCGGGGTGCCCCCGATAACATGTTCCCTGATAATTCGGCTGACCATGTCAACTGTTATGAACTGATAGGTGGATTTTTTACCGTTCCGGATAACGTCCACCAGGACATCCTTGGCGCAAAATCCCCGGCACCCCGTTTTCTTCGTGCATTTTTTTGCCAAATCAGCCCTGATACCCTGGGTCTTGAGCTGTTTCCCGAAGGCGTCAAGTACAGCCTGGCTTCCGGCAGCCAGACCACCGGTACCGACGCAGACTTTGATTAATAAGTCCCTGAGCTTGGACTTTTGTACTGACTGCTTTACTGCCACTTTACTTCCCCTTCCCGTTGCTGAACTCATCAATAATATCTGTTACCTTATCAGGAGTTACATTTCCATAGATCTTTTTGTTCACCTTAATGACAGGGGCCATGCTGCACGCACCGATACAGGCAACGTTCTCCAGGGTAAACTGCATATCAGGTGTCGTGGTCTCCCCTTCAGCGAGTGCGAGGTCGGCCCTCATGCGGTGAATAATGGGATCAGCACCCTTGACGTGGCAGGCTGTCCCGCAGCATGCGGTGATAATGTGCCTGCCTCTGGGTTTCAGGTGAAATTGCGAATAAAACGTTGCAACCCCGAAGAAATTGCTCGCAGGAATATTCAGCTCATTTGCAAACCAGTACACTGCGTTATCGGGAATATAGCCAAACTCCTCCTGCATGTCCTGAAGAATGGATATGACATTTCCATCTTCCTTATTATATTTACTCAGAATTTTCCGGCACTTTATTTCCATTCCTTCATTCACCTTCTTTTCAAAATGAATACATTAAGACTTTCATACAAATGAGATGTTATGCGAGGCAGGGCAGTCCCATTCATTTCTTCATCAGGTATCTCATAATGGGCAGCAGTTTGCACTATAGCTTCGGCACAGATTAAAGTACTATATCATTAACGGTGATTGTATTTAATCTAGTCTTATTTTCCGTTATATCCAATCAAATTGCAAGAAAAATTATATTATTCACTCCCTATTTTACTACGAAAGAGTTTTTATAGTAAGATAACCATAAGTGTTCACTGTTTGAAAATAAGAAGCCGAACCCGGAGGATTCGTGACAGACCGCACCTTTTCCTGGCAGCAAATTCTGTGATCTGTTGCCTGCCCACCGCAGTTCAACAACGCAATGTTTAAAATAATACAAAAGAAAACTGTAACACCTCAGGTAGATTTGATTATTGTTGATGCACCTTATATCGCCCGCCATGCTGAAGCGGGGAATTTCGTTGTCCTCAGATTGAATGAACGGGGGGAGAGGATCCCGCTTACCATTGCAGAGTCCGACAGGGAAAAGGGAACGATCACTTTGCTCTTTCAGAAGATCGGGAAAACAACGGAAGAGATGGGAACCCTCAGAAAAGGTGATGTTATTAGAGACATTGCTGGGCCGCTGGGACATGCGACTCCCATAAAGAGGTACGGACACTGCGTGCTCGTCGGGGGAGGCATCGGTTCGGCAACGCTTTTCCCCATGCTGAAAGCATTAAAGCGGAGAAAGAACAGGGTGACGGTAGTCCTGGGTGCACGAACAAAAGAGCTGATCGTCTGGGAAAAAAAGTTCAGAGAGTATGCGAATGATGTTTTGCTGATCACAGACGACGGTAGCTCCGGCCGAAAGGGCGTCGTAACTGCCCCGCTCAAAGAGGTGATTGAAACTTCAAAAGTGAAGATTGTAGTAGCGGTGGGCCCTGTCAGAATGATGCAGGCAGTTTCGGATCTCACCAGACCCTATGGCATTAAAACACTGGTGAGTCTCAACCCCGTCATGGTTGAAGGGACGGGAATGTGCGGCGCCTGCAGGGTGCACGTGGGGGGGAAGACGCGGTTCGCCTGCATAGAGGGACCTGAATTCGATGGACATGAGGTTGATTTCCAGGAACTGACAAACAGGCTTGGATTTTACCGTGCTGAAGAAGAGGAGGCGATGAAGGCCTTTGCCAAAAAATGTAAGGGAAAATGCAAAAAATCAACTCATAAACTAAAAGTCAAAAGTCAAATATAAGAAAGTATGATTTTAAATAAATATACTGCCACAATTTTAATTATAACCTTTTAATTTTTTATCTTAATTATGAGAGTTCGTGATCCGAAAAAAAGAAGCACTGACTTTAAGGAAGTTGCCCTGGGGCTGACAGAAAAACAGGCAATCAAAGAGGCATCGCGGTGCTTGCAATGCAAAAAACCAAAATGTATTCACGGCTGTCCCGTAGAAATTGATATTCCCGCTTTTATCTCTTACCTGAGAGATTCCGACTTTTCGGGAGCGCTCAGGGTATTGAGGAAATATAACATGCTTCCCGCCGTCTGCGGCAGGGTATGTCCCCAGGAAAACCAGTGCCAGGGCAGCTGTGTTCTTCTGAGAAAGGGATCGCCGATTGCGATAGGTGCGCTTGAGAGATTTGCCGCGGATTATGAAATGCGTAAAGGGATCGTCGAACCTGCCGACATTTGCAGACCCAACGGCCACAAGGTAGCGGTCGTGGGATCAGGCCCTGCGGGCCTGACTGTTGCAGCAGACCTTGCAAAAATTGGCTATGAAACGACCATCTTTGAGGCCCTCCATGAGCCTGGAGGAGTACTTGTTTACGGCATTCCTGAATTCAGGCTGCCAAAAAAGATAATTCAGCGGGAGATCGAGTTTGTAAAAAGCCTCGGTGTTGAAATCAGGCTGAATTGGGTTGTGGGAAAAACAGAGACGGTTGATGAACTCTTTGCCGAGGGGTATGAGGCAGTATTTATCGGAGTGGGTGCCGGTTCTCCTAAATATATGGATATCCCCGGTGAAAACCTGAATAATGTATATTTTGCATCCGAGTTTCTTACCAGGGTAAACCTCATGAAGGCGGACCAGTTTCCAAAGTATGATACCCCTGTGAAGAGGGCCCGGAAGGTAGCAGTAATCGGTGGGGGAAACGTCGCCATGGATGCAGCGCGGACCGCCCAGAGGCTCGGCGCAAAGAAAGTACACATTGTCTACAGAAGAACTGAAGCAGAAATGCCGTCACGACTCGAAGAGGTCGCCCATGCGCGAGAGGAAGGGATCAGGTTTAAATTTCTGACAAACCCGAAGGAAATAATCGGCGATGACAGGGGGTATGTCAAGGGGATGAAGTGCGACAGGATGGTGCTGTGCGAGCCCGATACTTCAGGGAGAAGAAGGCCCGAGTGTTCAGGAGAGGAGTTTACCCTTGATGTCGATCAGGTGATCATGGCAATCGGGCAGACGTCCAACCCCATTCTCGTCCGGTCTGTAACCGGCCTGAAACTCTGGGGGGAAGGGTATATCGTTACCGACAACGAGGGAAGGACAAATATCCCGGGCATCTTTGCCGGTGGGGACATTTCAACAGGGGCTGCTACGGTCATCAGCGCAATGGGCGCAGGGAAACAGGCTGCACGGTCAATTCATGAATATATCATGGCTCATTCATCTCAAAGGGCTGCCC
>JBFKMY010000259.1:0-4020 GCA_041629615.1 Thermodesulfovibrionia bacterium
ATGCTTACCGTTCACTCAATGGTACAGGGAGTCATGGATATTCTGAACAGCCTGCCTGAAAAATGCTCACAATGCGGTAACGCAGCATGGAAGTCCGAAGACGGAGTCAGGGTAACCTGCGGTTCCTGCGGAGAAAATGCAGTGTTCCTTAACGGCGATGATTTAATTAAAGCGTGGCTTACCAGGATCCAGGAGGAAAAGAGCATCTTCTGATCCGTTTCTGTACAACTCAGAATAAAATTACTATCATGTCAAGAATCAACAGAAGAAGAAGGGTCGTCGTTACCGGATACGGGATGATAAGCGCTTCAGGAAAAAACACTGCCGCGACCTTTGACGCATGCGCTCAAGGGCTCTCCGGGATTGATTACATTACCTCTTTCGATACGACCGGCCTCCCCTGTCAAATAGCCGGGGAAGTCGACAATACATGGATCGAAGAACTGGAAAGTCCCTCAAGCCGGAAACTGAGGCAAATCTCATCACGCGGTTTACGTCTGATGAACATCGCAACATCAGAGGCAGCGCAACAGGCGGGACTTGATCAAATCCAGGACCGCCGCACTATCGGGATCGCACTCGGTTCTCACGGAGACAATCCTTCCGTTGATCATTTAAAGTTACTTCACAGATATTATGCAGGTGAAGGCAGGTGGGACATGAAGCACCTTCTCACGGCAGGCGGGTATCCCTTTCTCCAGTTTTTCAGGAGAAAACCTGATGCAGGGGCAACAATACTCTCGGCATCATTTAATTGCAGGGGGCCTGTTCTTTCTCTCGTTTCGGCCTGTGCAGCTGGTTCCCAGGCAATTGGAGAAGCGGTAAGATTAATTGAAGATGAAAAATGCGATCTCATGATTGCCGGTGGCTGTGAAGCAACGATTGATTTCTCCGGTATGACCGGTTTTATCCTTCTGAAGGCGCTGTGTGAAAAATATTCGGAACCCCGGAAGGCGTCCCGACCTTTTGACAGAAGACGGAGCGGATTTGTCATGTCAGAGGGTGCCGGAGCTGTCATTCTGGAAGAGCATGAGCATGCCCGTTCGCGGGGCGCACAGATACTGGGAGAAGTTAAAGGGTATGGCTCTTCTGCAGACGCATACCGGATAACTGATACCCACCCTAAGGGCCTTGGCGCCATCATCGCCATGAGAGCTGCCCTGGATGATGCAGGCATCAGTCCCGATGAGGTAGATTACATCAACGCCCATGGTACCTCAACCACGCAGAATGACCTGACCGAGACACGGGGGATCAAGGAAGTATTTGGTCAGAGGGCGAAAGAAATCCCCGTCAGTTCGAACAAGTCCATGCTTGGTCATGCCATAGCTGCAGCAGGCCCCATTGAATGTATTCTGACCCTTGAGGGAATCAGGCGTTCCGTAATCCTGCCTACCATCAATTATGAGTCCCGTGACCCCAAATGCGACCTTGATTACGTGCCCAACGAAGCAAGGCATAAAGAACACAGGGTTGCAATCTCAAATTCCTTCGGCTTTGGCGGGCAGAATGCCTGCCTGTGTGTCGGTAAGTACGAGGAGGAGTAAATTCCCTCATTTTTTTTATTCTGATCATTCTATCTCTGATTACAAGGGAAAATTTCCCTGACATGACCGGCGTACCTTCTTAATTTCATCTCCATGACAATAGCACCCTGTCATTATGACAAATCAGGAGACAACATAAAATCCAATCCTTTGTTTTATTTATATATTTATCCTGGTATGTATATTGCAACATTTGCCGTTGAAGAAACACTTTTCTTCCCGGTAAAAGGAACAGTTTGCCTATGATCCTTTGGGATGAAAGAACGTCCAGTCTTATTTTGAGCAGTTGGCATGAACAAAAGAACCTGTGAGAGAATGGCGGTAAACATCAAGGCACGGTTTTACTGTTATAATGTTGGCTACTCCGGAATTATAAAGAATCTTTCAGAAAAAGGCATGCTTATCAGCACAGAAACTTCCTATATCCCCTGTGGTGCACTGCTCGAACTCTTTATATGTATTCAGGAAGAGGTGCTCCATATCCCTTCCCGGATTAAACGCATCATAAAGCTGCCCGATTTCCGCTCCGGTTTAGGGATCGAGCTGAATAACCCGCCTAAACAATATTTAGATTATCTTCACACCCTTGAATGTTCATAGTGCAACCGCGCTTGTTGTCTGTTCGCTGAACACGTTTATATTGATTCATCAGTAATCAACAGAAGAATGAAGATTCCCTTCCCTCCTTTTTCTGGGGGGAGCTATCAGGAACCACTAAGAGACAAGCGGGGTAATTAAGAAATTAAAGTAGTCCATACTGGCACGATTATTGTCATTATGACATACTCCGGAGCATTCAGTAGGATCTAATCTTTTCAATTTAAATAAGTTTCAGATTGGCACGACAATTGCATTTATTTAAATGAGAGAGATGCCTGTGCGAACGATACCCCGGGGAGTCTAAGGGGACATCTGATTCTGTAGTAACCGGTACCCTATATGCATAAAAGAGATTTTCAACCCCTCACAGCACGGTTTCTTTTAGGCAGCCAGGTACATACTGGTACCATATCAAATCTTTCAGAAAAGGGGATGATACTCCATACAAAAGCACCCCTTCCCTTAAATGACGTACTCAAGATCCTCATTGTTTACAATGACAAGCGTCTTATCGTCACTGCAAAAATAAGCGGGGCAGGGGAAATAGATGGTTCCCCCTGTGCAGTCGCAGTGAAAATCCTTAATCCGCAAAGAGATTATTTAAAGCTTGTAGACTGGTTCAGACCTGTATCTAACACCGGAAACATGTCCCTGTCCGGGATCTTAAGACAGACACATAATAAGAGTCTGTTGTAGAATAAAACTAGAATACGGCCTTTAACTTTTCTAATGCCTTGACCAGCCGGATAGTGATTATTTTGGTCAGCCCCTTTAATATCTTTATGCCAATATAAGGATACTGCTGACTGAGCGATTCCAGGGCATCACTTTTGAGAATTACCAGTTCTGAATCTTCAAGAACTGCCACGCTCGCAGCACGTGGTTCATCTGCGTTAATCAGTGATGTCTCCCCTATAAAAGAGCCTTTTGTAAGAGTCCCGAGGACCATTTTTCTTCCCTCAAACTCCGTCTCCTTTTCAACCTGCAGCAACCCGGACAGAATAAAGGCAATATACCCCCCGGGTTCCCCTTCCCTGAAGAGGAAAGAGCCCTTCGTGCAGGGCATCAATTCAAGATAGGGAATTATCTGTCCGACTTCATCCTCATTAAGCAGATGAAAGAGCATTAACTCGTCTTTCGCGTTAAATATAAACTTCCTTAATGTATCTTCCATCATAGCCCCTGTTGCAGTGACGAACACACCATATGTCACATGGCATTCACTTCATCAAGCTGTTTCTTCATTTTCTCTATTAACCCCGCATAGGATTCCCTGACAATAATAGTATTATACTGGCTTCTGTACGTGCTGATAAAACTGACGCCCTCCACAACCACGTCATAGACCCACCATTTGTCATCCCTGAAAATGAGCCTGTAATCAATCGGAATATCAACATCCTTTGCAATAATTGTCGTACTTACCACACCATATTTTCCCTTCCCTTTAATGACCTCTTTGTTGTACGTGACTTTCTCATCCGTATATGCCTCCAGTTTTCCTATATAGGAAGACACCAGCAGGTCAGAGAAAACCGCAATAAATTCTTTGGTCTCCTCAGGCGTCCTCTCCCTCCAGTGTCTTGCCAGAGAGCGCATTGACATTTCTTTAAAGTCAAAACGGTTATTTATCAAAGCCCGTATCCTGGAGCGCCTCTCCTGCTTTTTATCCGGGAGGGACAACTCCCTGTCCCGTAACACATCCACCACAGATTCCACGGTCAATTTTATGGAATCCTTCGGCGAAGGTGCAGCTCCCTGGGCCATGAGCAACCCCAGACTGCATACACTTAAAAGCACAAGGGAAAAGACTCTGGTTTTTTTCATTTTTACCTCTCGTATCTCTTTATGATTTGCCGTCCCACTGACTCTA
>JBFKMY010000260.1:0-3997 GCA_041629615.1 Thermodesulfovibrionia bacterium
ATGACATTGCATAACGCCAAGGGCCTTGAATTTCCTGTTGTCTTTATTACAGGGATTGAAGACGGGCTTATGCCGCATTTTCATGCCATAAAAGATCCTGTTGAACTTGATGAAGAGCGCAGGCTTTTTTATGTCGGGGTTACCAGGGCGCAGGATATGCTGGTACTCACGGGTGCAAGGAAAAGGAGACTCTATACTTCCGTACAGGAACAGCAGCCATCGAGATTTCTGGCTGACATACCAAAGGAATGCTACCATTGTATCGAGAAGAGACCGCGGGCTGACGCAGTCACTGCTTCTGTTTTTAAGATACCGGTCAACCTCTCACATGCATCTCCCTATGCTGCGGGGGCCCGGGTGCGTCATCCAAAGTGGGGAGTGGGAGTCGTGAGAGACAGTTACGGTGAAACGGACGATGTAAAGGTCATGGTAAATTTCCCCACGGTGGGCATGAAGAGGCTTTCCCTGAAGTTTGCCAACCTTGAGAAATTATAATGGATATTGAGCATATAGCCCTGCTTGCAAGGCTGAAACTTTCAGAGGATGAAAAAAAACGGTTATCTGTGCAGGTCGGCAGCATCATTGAATACATAGACGCGCTGAATGAACTGGACACCAGTGATATAGAGCCGACTGCCCATGTCCTTCCGATGATAAATGTCTTCAGAACAGACACGGTAAAACCGTCTCTGCCCCGCGAAAAGGCCCTGCAGAACGCTCCTGGATGCACGAATGAATTTTTCAGGGTGCCGAAGATAATAGAATAAAGAGAGGTTCCACAAGGTCAGGGATTCGAGGGTTGATAAAAGCGGAACCGGACAGATTACCCCAGTTATGTGACTCCCTGCAACTAAGAAGCCTTGAATCCTCTGCAGTTGATTTGTTATTGTGAATTTGATAACCACGTGGTATTGCTTTAGAATAGTAAAGGAGTATGAGTAAAGGAGTTTATGATGCTCAGATGCATGCTGAGGGCCAAAATACATGGTGCTGCAGTGACGGACGCAAACATTGCGTATGAAGGCAGCATAACGATAGATGAAGCATTGCTTGAAGCCGCGGGAATGATCCCCTATGAACAGGTAAGGATCAGCAACCTCAATAATGGGGAACGATTTGAGACCTATATAATTCCGGGGAAGAGGGGTTCAGGGGTCATCTGTCTTAATGGGCCTACTGCCAGAAAATGTGTTATCGGGGACATTATCATGATTTTTTCCTACGGCTATTATTCAGGGGAGGAGATTGAAACATTATCTCCGAAAATTATAAGACTTGATCAGAACAACAGGATAAAATAGCATTTTCCTTCCATTTTTCCAGGGGCACGGGGTGAAAAAAACACAGGACCTGCGGAATTGCCGGGATTGCCCCTATGCATCAGTGCTCTTGCATAAATAAATGGTTGAAAGGTATATTATTCAGAATGTTATGGCAAGGGAGGTGAGGATGAATGCCCTTTGTTAAAGTCAGGGAAAATGAGTCTTTTGAAAACGCTCTCCGCAAATTTAAAAAGCAGTGTGAACGGGACGGTATCCTGTCGGAAGTCAAAAAGAGAGAGCACTATGATAAACCAAGTTTAAAGAAAAAAAAGAAGATAATCGCTGCCAGAAAAAAGGCCGCGAAAAGTAAGAGCTTTAAAATGTCTCCGAGGCAGCAATGACACTGACCGAAAAGATTGCAGATGATTTGAAGAAGGCACTTAAAACAGGCAACAAAGATACGCTCGCAGTGCTGAGGATGATCAAATCATCAATGAAGAACAGGGAAATTGAGAAAAAGGCTGAGCTTACGGATGACGACGTGCAAACTCTGTTATTGTCATATGCAAAGCGTTCCAAGGAATCAATTGAGCAGTTTTCCAGGGCAGGCAGGCCGGACCTCGCTGAAAAAGAAGAAAAGGAATTGTCGGTGGTCCGCTCTTACCTCCCCGCGCAGCTGGGCGAAGAGGAGGTGCGAAAAATCATTAATGATGTCATTCGTGATGAAGGTGCTGCGGGGGCGAAGGACCTGGGGAAGGTAATGAAAGCCTCAATCGCGAGGATGAAAGGGCAGGCTGAGAGTAAGATGATAAGTGCTATCGTGAAAGAAATGCTTGAGGCATAGATGAAATTAAAAAAGATATATGAGACCGTTGTTGCCAAGGGTATTGAGGCAGACCCGCGGGGAAGGAAAGGGGTCCTGCGGTCCCTTGAACGGGCGAAAAAGAAATATAAGGACTTAAAAAAAGAAGAGAAAGAGTTCTTTGACATTGAAACGCTGACAAATCCCTATGCTGATACAAGGATACTCTACGGAGCCGGGGACGAAGAAATCAGGACAGCACTTGTGGGCATTGATATGGAAATGGCTGAAATTCTCCTTGCTGACAGGCTTTCTTCCCGGGGGCAGAAAATAGACCTTGTAATTGCGCACCATCCTGAAGGGAAGGCCTTTGCGAATTTTTATGAAGTGATGCATATGCAGGCGGACATACTAAGTAAATTCGGAGTACCCATAAATGTTGCGGAAGGCCTTCTCGATGGGAGGATAAAGGAGGTCGAAAGGAGTCTTTCCCCAGCTAATCATACAAGGGCGGCAGACATGGCATGCCTGCTTGGTATCCCCTTTATGTGCATGCATACACCGACGGACAATATGGTCGCCAGCTATCTGCAGGACACATTGGATAAAAAGGCCCCCGATACTCTTGGTGATGTTCTGGCATTACTCAAGGGGATCCCCGAGTACCGTGAAGCTGCGAAGAATAACGCGGGTCCGAAAATCCTCCTGGGCTCTCCGGAGCGGACTGCCGGAAAAATATTTGTTGATATGACCGGCGGCACCGGAGGGGCCAAAAATATCTTTGAAAGTCTTGTCAACTCCGGTGTCAGTACTATTGTAGGAATGCATCTGGGCGAAGAGCACAGAAAAGAAGCTGAGAAGCGTCATATGAATGTGGTGATTGCCGGTCATATCTCAAGCGATAACCTCGGCGTAAATTTAATGCTCGATGCAGTGCAGAAAAACGGGACGCTCGATGTGGTTGCCTGCTCGGGATTCAGAAGGTTCACCAGACTAAAAGAGAAAAGGTCAAAATTATAAATTTCCCGTTACAAATAATAACAAAATCCTGGTAACAGGCAGGAAAAAATCTCCCTTCTTTTTTTATGAAAGGCGGGCATGATTTCCGATGGTACTGGTCATGGGAATCTGTTCCTGAGATGTATTCGGAATTTGTAATTTGTGATTTGTAATTTGATAATTATATAAGGTATGCCTTCCTACGAAAGCACCCTGCAAGAGATAAAAGACAGGATAGATATTGTTGATTTGATATCAGACTATGTCCTTCTGAAAAAAGCCGGACAGAACTGGAAGGGCCTCTGCCCCTTTCATGCTGAAAAGACCCCGTCTTTTACGGTCAGTCCGGCAAAACAGATATATCACTGTTTCGGTTGCGGAGACGGCGGGGACATATTCACCTTTCTGGTGCGCAGTGAAAACCTGACATTCCCTGAGGCTTTAAGAACACTTGCCAAAAGGGCAGGCGTAACGCTTAAGGTATCTCAAAAGGACACGGTAAATAAAGGTGAGAAAGAGATCCTGCTTGCCATTCACAGAGATGCCGTCCTTTTTTATCAGCAGAATCTTATGAACAATGCACGGGCCGCGGAGTATCTCAGAGGACGGGGGATTGACAGCGATGTCCAGAACCACTTTTCTCTTGGATATGCTCCCAACTCATGGAATGGATTATTAACATATCTGGTGCGAAAGGGGCATAAAGCGGAAATGCTCCGGAAAGCGGGACTTGTTACGCAGGGATCCAGGGGGCTCTATGATACCTTCAGAGACAGGATAATATTTCCCATATGCGATCTCACGGGAGATACTATTGCCTTTGGGGGAAGATCGATTAATGGAAATGGCCCGAAATATCTGAACTCACCGGAGACAATCATTTTCAACAAGAGCAGGGCCCTCTATGGTCTTGACAGGGCAAAAGAGAGTATAA
>JBFKMY010000261.1:0-3993 GCA_041629615.1 Thermodesulfovibrionia bacterium
GTCGCGCAGGCTGTGTTATATTTTCACCGTCCTGCGCAAGGTCCTCAGTCTGGTTCGCGTCAGGATCCTGTATTCCTGATGGAAGAGGCGGTACAGGCCGGGGTGATTTCTGTCTTTCATCGGCGGGTGCATGCGTAAACGAGAGAAATAAGCACGTGATAACAAGTATGATAGTTTTCATTTCTGTTTATTGCTTCTCAAAAAACTCCCTCTCTCTTATCAGCAAAAGAGATCAGAGACAATATTTATTTCTCTTCTCCCCAGAGCGACCCCGCGGTCCGTGTGTTTCATCAGTCATGAGAATTCCTAAGAAGTATAACAAATTGAAGGTACTATATCAATTATCCGGAGGAATACAAAACAATTCCTTTTGCCTGCATTGTTCTTTAGTGAATATGTCTACTTCTCATAGAGCTTTTCCTCTTTCCATCTTACGGGGAAACGCATATGAAAAGTTGTTCCGGTCCCGGGCCGGCTGTTCACCGTCACCTCACCGAGATGCTCAGATATGATCTGCTTCACAAGAGGCAGACCCATTCCAAACCCGCGTTCTTTTGTACTGAAAAAGGGCCTGAACACCTGTTCTACTTCTTCCTGCGGGATTCCGTCTCCCGTATCTGAAACCGTAAAACCCACATTTTCCCCTTCCCGGGATGTTTCGATTTTTATCATGCCGCCCTTTGATGTTGCTTCCACAGCATTTTTCATGATATGAAATAAGGCCACTCTCAGCAGATCCTGCTGCATATTAATATTCAGTGGTTCGGCTGAAAGATTTACCGACATACCGATACCCTTAAATGAAGCTTCCTTTTCTATGACTGACATAACAGGCTCTACAATTTTGTTAAGATCATGATTCTGAAACCTTGATTGTCTGTTCTTAAGGAGATTTTCAAAATCGGTTACTATTTTGTCCAGCTGGGCGGCCCCTTCAATTATATATTGAAGACCTTCCCGTAAACTTTCCGATACTTCTTCTTTTTTCAGGAGTCTCTTACATCTTCCTCCGATCATCGCGGCCGGATTTCTCACCCTGTCGGCCACAGTGAGCGCCATCAGGCTCATGGTCCTTTCTGCTCCTATTGTTTCAAGTTCCTGGTTGAGTTCGGTCAGATCAGCATTAATGGCTTCAATTTCCTTCAAGAGCTGTTCCCTTTCTTCTTCAGCCTGTTTGCGCTCTGTAATGTCCCGCTGAACAGAAACCCAATGGATGAACGATCCTTTTTCGTCTGCAAAGGGCATAATATTGCATTCCACCCAGAATTCGGTACCATCCTTGCGGTAATTAATAAGTTCAACTCTCACAGGTGTGACCTGATCCAGTGCAACACGAATCTTATTTAATGTTGAAAGACTGGTTTTAGGCCCTCTCAACATCCTTAATGTCCTGTTTGTGGCCTCTTCATAGGTATAGCCGGTCATTCTTGTAAATGCTTCATTTACATAGAGGATTCTCCTTCCCAGCATTTGTCCGGGTTCCGCCTCCAATATAATAATTGCGTCGTTGGCATTCATCACAGCTGATTCGAGTAAACGCAGCCTCTCCTCAGCTGCTTTATGTTTTATGGCATTCTCTATGGCGAGCGGCAGGATTTTATAGTAATTAAGCTCAGCGTCCTTTATTATATAATCGTATGCGCCGGACTTGAGGGCCTTGACTGCTGTCCCTGCATCACCGCTTCCGGCCACAATAATAACGGGGACATCCTGAAGGAGATCAAAAACATCAAAAACGGTTCTGTCACCAAGCACATAATCACTAATTACAACATCATACTTATCGGATTTCAGTGCGTCTTTGACGTCCGCAACAGACCGTGCCAGGGAAAAGTCATAGCGAAAATTATCACGATTTACCAGGTGCATCAGCGAACCACGGTCATCGTCATTGCCTTCGACCAGCAATATTTTATTTTTGTAATCCATTGCCCACTCTTTACATGCTATAACGGAGCATAAATTACGCATACATTGATCATCTACTAAGTGTAATCGGCAAGACAGTATAAAAACTTCAGCATATCCTGTGCGCGCTTGATCGGGCACGCTCCCGCTGACAGGTACCGCTTATTAATAATTTTAAAAGCGTTAGAAGGAGATGTTTGACGGGCTTTATCTCTTCCATCCTTAAACAGCATAAAGAAAGGGCATCTCAAAAGAAAGGTCTCTCATTTTTATATATGATCCGCTACGTTCTGTGTTCCTTCACATAGATTTCTTCTGCAATCAGTGTATCAACAGCCAGTGTTGTTTCATCGATCTCAAGCACAAATGAGGGCCTTTTCTGTTTCAGCCGTATAATACTGCCGGGAACGATCCCCATGGAGGCAAGACGCTCAAGCCTTGTACTTTCGGAAGGCTTGATGAAGATTATTCTTCCCTTCAATCCCACCTCGAGTTCTTTCAATTGCATAACAAGAGGTTTATATTCAGACCTGTATCTGGAACAGCAGTCTCCTCGAGGAATAGGTTTGCCATGGGGACAGGTCGGCGGATGCCCTAAAAAAGAACAGACACTGTCCGTAACAGAGGGAGAGAGAAAGTGCTCTATTTCGCAGGCAGTTTCCTCACTCTCCTTCATTCCCACTTCAAGTACATCATGAAAAAGCCTTTCCGCAAGACGATGGCGCCGTGTCAGGTCCCTTGCACGGTCCTCGCCTTTTTCAGTAAATTCTATAGTATCTCCACCAATGTGGATATGACCTGACTTTTCCATTTTCCTGATGACATCAGAAACGTCGTTGTCGGCAATGCCGTTAATAACATCGGTATACCTGCTCGACCCTTTTTCTTTTAATGACCAGAGCAGTTCCAGTATTTCATCTCTTAATTTATTCCCCATGACATACTCCTTAATAATACATGGCGTGAAAGGTGCAAAGGGACGAAGAAAATCACTGCGTAATGACGGTCCCTGTGCTTCAGTCTCTATTATACCCAGACACCGTCAATTATTTCCGAACATTTGTTGCACCTGCCGTCCTTTATTCTGTTTTGCAGTATCCGGTAGCCGGAACGTTCAATGAGAAGAGCCCCGCATCCCGGACAACAGGTATTTTCTCCGCCCTCTCCCCGCACATTGCCTTCATAGACATACTTCAGTCCTTGTTTAAGCCCCATCTCTCTTGCCCTTTGCAACGTATGGAGAGGAGTTCTCGGCCGGTCCAGGAGTTCAAAGGTGGGATAAAACTGCGTTACGTGCCAGGGTATCCCGGCACCGACTGATTTAATAAAAGCAACGATACGGGAAAGGGATTCCTCCGAATCATTATATGTGGGGATGATAAGTGTTGTTATTTCGACCCATACCCCGAGTTCCTTCATTAATATAATAGTGTCCAGAACAGGCTGAAGGCGTGCACCGCAAATGTCCCTGTAAAATTCGTCACTGCCTTTCAGGTCGATATCATTCGCATCAAGATAAGGCGCAATGGCCCTTACGGCTTCAGGGCCTGTGTACCCGTTACTCACAAAAACATTCCTGATACCCCTCTCATGTGCAAGACGGGCACAATCATAGGCAAATTCAAAAAAAATGGTCGGCTCCGTGTATGTGTAGGATATACTCCTGCAGCCCGATCGTTCTGCAGCCTCAACGACCTGTTCAGGCGACATATCTTCTCCCGGGATATCGGCGTGTTTTTTTGGATACTGGGATATATCACTGTTCTGACAATGTCTGCACCTGAAATTACATCCTATGCTTGCCACTGACAGAGAGCGGGAAGCAGGGTAAAAATGAAACAATGGTTTTTTCTCTATCGGGTCAACATTCATCGCTATAAGTTTTCCATATACGAGACTGTAGAGAACACCCTGCCTGTTTTCCCTTACATGGCATATCCCCCTCCTGCCTTCAGGGACAACACAATGGTGGGCACAAAGAAAGCATTGTACTTTTTGCTCATCAATTTTTTCATAAAACATTGCTTCCTTCATATCATCATTATATCATACCGATTGCTCTCCTCCGCTGGATGGGAGAGAACA